>JBAYAJ010000007.1:0-32467 GCA_041669845.1 Treponema sp. | reverse complement strand
TTATAGTTTTACGGAGCTCAATACCTTCACTTGCGTTGCGGTCTGATTATTCCCTCCTGATGGCTTCACCGGCTCGGTTACCCTTGACGGTGCATCTTTTGGTAACAGGCGGGTGGTTGGCCTTTACCTGCGTTGGATTTTAACCAACTGGAAAATTTATATTCATCGCCAGCTTTTCATGGCGCACGGTGTCCAACTAACAACATTTAGACAGTTCTTTATAACTATTTTAGTCTTATAATTTTGTCAGTATAAGATGCTAGTTATTTCTATATCTGCCTGTAATACCGAAAATTAAGCAGTGTACCATACAATCTATTCTGATCCGCATATGCTGCTTATTTGTGCATATTTTTCCCACTGCGCTCTATTACAAGCGTCAACAGTGTACGGAAAAATAAAAAAGTCCTGTGCCGCCGAAACAGGCTACAGAACTTCGGTTCCATCGAGCCTCCTGAAACAGGCTTACAAAGGAAACCTTGTATTAAGAATATTATAACACCTTACATTCAGAATGAAAGGAAATTTGATTGATTTTTTCTCCAATTTCTCATAAAATCAGTATTGGCAAAACAAGTATATGTACATATAGTCTTAATATCTATGGGTACCAAGAATACCACGGGTTTTCCGTTTCCTGCGCACGGATATGAAAAAGCACAAATAATTCATATTATTTTTAATAATCATCTGCAGCAGTAAATGCACACTCTATGAATGAAATAATAAACGGACACTCACATAACGAGAACGGTTCGGAAGTTTAGTATTGTAAAATTTATTTTTCATTTATATAATACTGAAAACAGGAGAACATTACCTAAAGGCAGTATCTTTCAACAGTACCACTATATGGCTGGATAATCGGAGCAACAGTAACAGTAATTATTGCAGTCCTTCTTTTCATTCTCGCAATAAAGCGGGGATTTACCATAAAAGCCGGTAACAAATCTTTCGGTATCAATAATCTTGTTGATACAAAGATTGCACAGTTAAGACAGACTGAATTACATGACCGGGATTTACAGAACAGCTTATACAATCAGGCACTTGCAATAGATTCACGCGGTGCCGCTGACATGAAACGCGTTATACGCGACCTTGACGATAAAATCACTTTCATCTTTTCAAAGTATTTAAAATGTTCCTTTCCGTCACAGGAAATCTTTCAGTTTATTTTCGATGAACTGTTTCAACGGATTGAAGATAATAATCTCCGGAAAAAGTTCTCAACTGCTGAAAAAAGCGGCTCTATATCAGACATCGAATACAAAATAAAGACTAAATACGTTCTTTTTCGGATCGGTAATCTGACCTGTGGAGAATCGTACCCGAAATGGAATACTGTTTGTAATGATGTGCACAGCATGGTAGAGCAGTGGGCGGATGCAGAAATAACTATTCTGGTTGATGTAATCCGGAACAAGCTGTCTATGTACGATGAAAACAGCAGTCTGTTCTCTACAGATGAATATAAAGACAGTGTTGTTACAATTCCTGCACAAAAAAACATGACTTATCTTGCAGATTTAGGATTTAAGAGGTGATAGAAGGGAACACATTAAACAGAATGACAGGAAATGCCTGCCGGTTATCCAGTCTTCCGGATGCCTGTTCCGCTGTGATGGGCTCGCGGCGGAATATTGGACAGGTAAATTATTGACAGCACAACAGCTTAACGAAACGTGGAAGTGGTCGCAGGACACGAACAGGATCGGTAACAAACAGCCGATTAACTGTGGAGTAAAACGGTATGAAGCATTTAATCCGCACTGGAATGACTGTAAATTCAACTGCGAACTTGACGGCGCAAGTATTGCAACACGTTTTCTGCGTCAGCTCGGCGACAGCGGACATTTTACCGAAGTCGGTACCATCAAAAACGGTATCGTATCATGGTACCCTGCCATATCGCAGGAGAGCCCGGCGCATGGACGTCTGTATACAGAAAATCAGGCAGGGTGGGCCACAGGGAACACATTTCCGGCTCGTTGATAAATCTGCCGTATTAATTGAGGATCCACACACTCCGGCGATAGCAGCGATTTCCATTATTTATACAGTGATTTATGTTTATTTCCCGGAATAAGCAGAGAGAAAATACAAGGAAAGAAATAATCCTGAAGATTGTAAAACAGATCGGTTAATTGTTCACCGATTCGGAATGGGACGCTGACGCAACAAAAGTGTTCGGATTCGGCGTTATTGCAGCAGGAATACATGTTTTCGTCGTAAATAACGGCATAAATTACCAGAGCGGAGAGTAACCAGCATTTATCAGACATGGAGTTTAGCTCACGGACGCCGGCTTCTACATCTTCGAGTTTTGAGTTGTCAAACAGCTGGGTAAATGATTTTATACCGGTATTTCCCTGCATTAAAACAGGGGCGGTCCGTTTTGCATCTGCTATTGAATCTGTGGTTCCGTCAATTACTGTCTGTTTTTCCATTTTCAATTACTCCATCCTTTATAATATCGGTATATTACTTTTTTTGAGCATCATATACCTCTGTAAACATGTCATGAGACCAGATAGTATACCTGTCTGTTATATCTTCGTCTTCATGTCCAACTGTTGCCTGTATTTTTTTGTCGGGAACGTTACATGCCGTAAGATAAGAAATGAAGCTGTTACGTAAAGAACGGTAAAATCTGAAACGCAAGTTTTTCCCGATAACTTTTCAGCATGTTAGGTTTTATCGGGGTTCCATTTACTTTTTTCCACTGGATATATTGACTGTCGTCGTCGAAAAATCCGGCAGTATATTTTTTAAAGAGAATATTTGCATTGTTGTGAATTTTCCTTCGCTGTATAATTTTTGACAGATACGCTTTGCTTTTGCAAGATTGTCTGTATGGGTAGAATGTGGGGTAGAGCAGACTCCGTTTTCATCACGGAATCGGTAGTAGTAAGCGTGTTTCCCGCTTGGTAATGTTCTAAGAAACAACCTATACGGCTCTATATCGGAACGCACTTTGCAGCCTTTGGTATCATTTTGGTAACATAGTATAATAAAAATAGCCTATTTCATTACATTGTAAGGAAACAGGCTATGGAGATGGGGGGAATTGAACCCCCGTCCGAATACGTAAAACAGGTACATCTACAGGTTTATCTGTGCGAGGTAATTGTCGGGAGCAGGTAGCAGCATAGAAAGCATCTGCTCCGTATTCCGATAAAAAGTCCCGTGCATATACCGGACACTATGCGCAGCAAGCTCTGGTTTGTAACAGAAAATCCCGGCCGCTCAAAGCGGTGCAACCAGGTTTCCGGCTCTTTAAGCCGCTGCTTACGCAGCGAGAGCTAACTGTTCGTCTTCGGACTCGTAGTCCTCATCACGTTTGGCAGTTATAAGTTTTCGCACGTTTAAAGGACCTGCGGACCTTACCTGCAGTACAAGCTTTCCCGTATCCGTCGAAACCGGAACATCCCCGATTTTATAATACAAGCATACTTACATAAAAGATATAAAAAATTGTCAAACTTTTCAAGAAGAAAACATGACTTCACACACTCAGAAAAACATAAATAAGTAAAAATATATTTTTACTTACTATTCCCCGTCGGTATAAACACCATGCCGTTTCTGCTGAAATTTTTTGAGCATTGCTACACCGTTACGTTTACCATTGTAGACGAATCCGCCGTTCCAGTATTCAAGTGCTGCAAAAAGCGCATTACCACCGTCCTGTTCATCACTTTGTTTTGTTCGGAATGAAACATAATTCGTAAGTTCTTCGAAATTCTGTTTATGCAGACATTCAAGACGTTTACGATTGAAGTCATTCCACTTCTCAAGATCCTTAAAGCCTTCTCCTTCATCCTGTACAATAAGATGTGCGTGAGTTGGACTGAAAGAATACCACACAATAACTTTCTTGTTTATATCGCAATGATTTCCATGCTTGACAGCATTTTTAATGACTTCACTTATTTGCTGTTCAAGAAGGTTAAGTTCCTTAATTTCATTCGGTGCCGACTGAACAATCAGCAAAGTAAAATACCGTATCTGACGAAAGTCAGACGGGAATGTTTTACAAAGCATATTGGTTTTATCAAACAACGGATCATTATCATCTGAGCGCAGTTCTTTAATTTCATCCTGCTCCATAATTATAAAACTCCTAATGTAGAAAAATGTTGCAAACAGCCGATAAAACTCTTACTCCTTAACCATTAGAAGAGCTTCTTCAACACTGTTGGAAATCGGAAAATACCCCATAAGCTTTGTGAGCTCAATAACCTTTTTTACAGAACCATGAATATTTGCAATTGAAAGCTTCAGGTTCATTTTTTTGATTGTAGAACAGATATAAATTAATGCACCGATTCCGGATGAATCAATGTAGTCTACCTGTTCAAGGTTGATAATGAAAACTTTTACATTTTTTTCGAGCATCTTCATAACAAGCTCTTTCAGCTTGTAGGAGTTGTAAAGATCCATTTCACCATTGACATCGATGATGTATACATCTCCGTTTTTCCTTATTTTAAGTTCCATACAGAAGCTCCTTAACCCTGGATTTTTATGACCATAAGACTCTGATCATCATACTGCTGTGTATTGCCGCAGTATTTTTTTATATCATCTTTTACGCGATTTGCAATATCACGCCCTGAAAGTTGATGATTCTTTTCAACAACTTTCATCAGGCTGGTAAGTGAATATTGTATACCAAATTCATTAAGAGATTCAAGTAAGCCGTCAGTACATGTTACTAGAATATCGCCAGAAACCAGCTTAATGTTTATATCTTTATAGACTGTTTCCTTTTCAACACCCAGCGGTTCATTTGCATCTGATATTTTTGAAATCGTATTTGTTTTGGCAGAATACAAAACAATTGGATTTATACCACATGTTGCAATTTGAGCGTCTCCATTGAGAGGGTTATAGTTTATAAGTGCTATACTTGCAAAATGATCTATGGTAGAGTTTTCCAAACAGATACCGCGGTTTGCCCAATTAAGAATTGTTCCGGCACTTTGTGGAGTATTTACAAGAAGGCGAAGCATTGCCCGGACCATAACCATAACCATAAAAGAATTCATTCCTTTTCCGGCAATGTCGGCCATAACATATGAAACCCGCTCTTTTCTGGAAAATATCACATCGTAATAATCCCCGCATACGTTTTCAGCTGCTGAAGACCAGCAACCGAGTGATATATTCCCAATAACGGGAAGTTTTTCCGGTAGAAGTTCCTTTTGAAATTTAGCAGCAATATCTCCTTCTTTTGTAAGCTCTCTGTGTTCACTGTATTCCAGAAAACTGTAAAGGGGTTTTAGCGCTGTTGAAGCAGCGTCTGTAATTATTTTAGCTTCTTCAAGGTCTTGTGCAGTGAATTTATCTTTTCCAGGATTGCGTGAAAGTGACGCAATCCCGCTGACTTCACCATTTATCTTTATGGGAACAAAGATATAACTACCGCACATAAGAAAATCTTCCGGCCCGTTTTGATAGATACGCGGATCTTTTGTAGAATCAGGAATAAGAACAGGTTCACCGCCAGAAGCGACATCTCCAAATATGTTATCGGAAAGAGGAAACTGTGCATAACGAAAATTCGTCTCAACGCGTACGGGCTTATGTGGAAGATCATCAGGAAGTTTGTATGGAGGCGGAAATGAACCGCTCATAGAACGAACTGCAAGAATATTATCAAATTCATCAGCAAGAAGAATGACGCATCCCTCCGCTTGTACAGCAACTGTAAGTTTCTTGTTGAAGTAGTCAAGAAACTTGTCCATACTGTTTTCATCCGAGAACATATTTGCAGCTGTTATGGTAAAATCTTTATTTATGGAAAGCACCTTTTCGTAGTGTTCAAGAAAAACCGTATCAGGTGTCGAGGCTGAAGACTTTTCAGTTTCCACCGTTTTCTGATTTATTTTTTTTTCACGCTTTCTGGTTTTGCCTGATGCAAGTATAATAAGATAAGGCAGTAAGAGAAATTCTGTTACCAAAACAGTGATTGCAAGATAGATCGCATGAGATGTAGCAACAGTATAGATAATTCCTGCAGTTAAAACGAAAAGTGCTGCATAAAAAATAAAGCTGAGTTTAGCTGTATTACGGGATTTTACGATTATAAGCAGAACAAATAATATAACACCTGTCACTGCAGAAATTATCAAAGGTACATTCGTGAAAGAGTCTAAAGAATACAAGTTTTTTTTCTCCTGTCATATTTTCATCATTTTATTTTATCATTGAAATATTTCATCGTCAAGTTTTAAAAATCAAAAATATCAATTTGCTTTGATACTTCGTTTTAGTAAAATACGCTGAAATTTATTGATAAGCTTATTAAAAAAACTGGATTGTTTCTTCTTCCTGAATGACGTAACCGCATCATTCAGTTTGAAATCATTCCCAAATTTCTTTTTGAGTTCATCCCAATATTTGATTATCCAGACATACAGATCACTTTCTGTGTGATGTTTAAAATAATGCATTATATGATCTTTCCTGATTACATCGATAATCGGAGAGTATACAGTTGTATACCATGATGCGATAGCATCTTCCATTGAAATTTCATCAGTTCTTTTCATATTAATATAGTATTTATGAGTCAGAATATGATTATAAACTACATCATACTGGCCGGCTGTTGAAAAATCCAGTCTCCAGAAGTCTGTTATGTCACCGAAATTTGTCTCTGTATAAAAGACTCTTTTTTCATAAAAAATAATCTGCCGGATCATACCGTGCAAAGTATCTGTGGGTTTAAGTTTTATTTCGCTTTGCAGAGAGACAACTTCTGCATCGATGAACTCTGTACCACGCATCTTTGCAACCGAAACGCGGTGATTCCCGTCCCGTACAAAATACAAGCCTGCAAGTTCATACACTTTGATGGGAGGAAGTGTGATTGCCTGAATTGCAGCTTCGTCGACATGTTCCCATCGTTCTTTGAGAAAATTCCTTTTGGGAAAGAACTGGTTGTCAAAATCCTTATATCTGCCTTCGCTGCCTACTATTTTGGCAACTGGAATAGTTTTCATACCCATATAAATTTCGTTTTTCGGTTTGAGCAGTGATTTTATATCAGTGAAAGAAATAAGAGATGCTTCGTCGGGAGCCATAAAATGTTGTATTTCATTAAACAGTGCTTTGTTACGTGCCCTGAAGAAATCATCTTCAGTCTGGGTTGCATAAAAATTTGAATTCATTTATCCGGCTCCTGCGGAAAATCGAGAACGCAGTGGGCATACGCATTGACCACAGTTGTTTTATCGATTTTTGTAATACGTTCTGTCCTCATGTCGTATAAGTGTATATGGCCATGTACAAGGTATGCTGGTTTGAACTTGTTGATGAACCAATTAAAACTGTCAAAACCTTTGTGACAGGGATCCTCCTGATCATGGATATGACGTGGTGATGCATGTGTGAGCAGTATATCAAGATAGCGGCCGTACCTGATTTTGTTAAAGATAAGTGACGGAATCATGCGGCGGAGACAATTTTTCATCTGTTTATCAGTATATTGATTAAGTCCGTTATTGTATTTAAGAGAACCTGAAACACCTGCTATGAGAAGTGGTGTCATTTTACCGGTTACGGAATCTCTGAACGCTAGTTTATGGTTTCTGAAAACGTGAAAACCTGCATAAAAGGCTCCATGTCCGCTCTGCATTGCCGTCGTTTCAGAACCCAGCTGATACTGTGCTGGGAGAGGTACTTTATTTTTTTGATAATAACGGTATTCCGTGAGATTATGATTACCAAAAATAAAATAAGTCGGTTTGTTAAATGTCGAAACGATAAAATCGATATAATCCATAGGAAGATCGCCTGCGCACAGAATAAAATCTATATCAGGGAATAACTTTACAGCGTTCTGGTTGTAAATAAGAGGATCAATCTGATCGGAAACACAGAGAATCTTCATTATGCTCCTGACTTTTGAAGAAGTTGTTCGAGTTTGTCTTTCCCAATCAGTTCTACAGGTCTGCTTTCTGCAAAACCTAGAGCTGTACGTGTAAATCCTGCGCTTGCAAGTATAAAAGACTTTGTACAGTTAAGTTCTTTCATTTTGTCAAGAGTTTCTCTGATTGCACTGTCCTCAAGCGGATCCGCTTCACGGTAAAACCGGAGAAGATACAGCTGTTTTCTCATATTCATCCAGTCATCGTTTTTATGCTCAATAGCAAGTATCTGACATCCCCATTTCATGGATTCACAGTTTTGTGCTGACATAGAAAGTCCTGAGAGTGCGGTTTTCTTACATATTTCAGAGAATTCTTCAGTACCGCTCGTAAGATAATCTTTCAGGCTGTCGTTTGACTGAAGATCTTTATATTCTGTAAGTTTTGCAGTTACATCACGGAACGAATGGTTTTTTTTGTAGATTAATTCCCATTGTTCGATAGCCTTTTCTATTTTCCGGATTTTTTCATAACATGAAGCGAGAAAATAACGTGCATATAATGTATCCTGTTTTGTACCGTCTTTATCCTGCTCAATAGCTCTCTGCAGATCAGGTATTGCATTGTCCATGCGGTTTACAAGCATAAAGCATGTACCTCGTTCTATCAAAGCCTTCTGGCGGTAGTCAGAATCACGCTGTGCTTTTTCAAATGCTTTTACTGCAGCACCGTAATCTTTATTTTCCTTGAGTATTTTTCCGAGGTAATAATAGCTGGAATATGTTTCAGGACTCAGAGCAAGAGAAAGATCTATTTCTTTTTTTGCTTCAGTGAATTGTTTTGAGTGATAGAGAATGAGTCCGATCTCTGCATGCGCTTTTGCATGACGTTTGTTGAGTGTGACTGCCCTTTGAAAAAAACCGAGAGCAGTATCTCCCCTGTTCTGCTGTTCATAGATTTTACCGACAGTATAAAAGTTTTCAGCATTATGAGGTTCAAGTTTTGTGAGCAGCAGGAATTCCCGCAATGCATCCTGCTGCTGGTTGAATTTCAGGTACAAACCGGAGATTTCCTTACGGAAGTCGATTTCTGAAAGGCCTTCGCCGAAGATAGCATTATCGTTTACGATTTTGTATTCCATAAGAGCAAGTTCTGCACGGTTATCTGCCAGATATGCCTTACCAAGATAGTAGTGTGCAAGATAATTCGACGTATCTTTTGAAAGAATTTGTTTTGCAAGTTTGATTGCCGGCGATACTTTTCCCTGATTTATCAGTTTCTGGATACTTTCGACACGTTTAGGTGCGTTTATAGATTTGATGACGAAGAAAAGCAGACTCGCGACACCGGCTGCAAGAACTACCATAATCGCGATCTGAACAGATTCCATAAAATATCCTCCGGACTTTTAGTATGTCAGCTACTATTATAATATAATATTCACTATATTATAATACTTAGAAAAGTGATAATCTATATATGTTTATAAAAGAGTAGTAGATTTATGTGAGTATGTCAAATGTTTACCATATCTATAGTAGAGGTTGGACTAAGATGACTGGAATAAACCGAATTGCAGCAGTTGCTGCGGTTTTAAGCATGATGCCGGTGATGCATGCGGAAACGGAAGGTGAGAAACTTTTTAAAAGCAACCGGCCGGCAGATGCTGCTCCGCTCCTTGAATCTGATATAGCATCGGGGAAAGCTTCTCCTGATGCGTACAACTATCTGGGACTTGCATATTATCAGACAGGACAGTTTGGAAAATCTGCAGAAGCTTTTGAAAAAGGCCTTGCCGTTCCCGGTACGAATAAAAAAATACTTGCATATAATGCCGGAAATGCCGCATTTGCCGGGGCAGACTATGTAAAGGCTGTCAGTTATTATTCTCTGGCGCTTGCAGCGTCACCTGATTTTACGCCGGCTGTGTTGAACAGAGCAAATGCTCAACTTAAGCAGGACAAGCTGTCCGAAGCCCTTGTCGATTATTCATCGTTTGTCCGTCTTTTACCTGATGATCCGCAGACTGCGAAAATAAATCAGATGATTATTTTTATCCGTACGGAACTTGAAAAACGTGCAGAAAATGTGAAGATCGCGGCCGAGCAGGAAAAAAAGCGGCAGGAAGAAGAGGCTTCGCTGAAAGCGGAACAGGACAGAATTGCAGCTCAGCAGGCCGCAGATGATGCGGCGCGGAAAGCGGCTGAAGAAGAACGGAGACGGAAAATGCTTGAAGATGTGGCTAATTCGCTTCAGAATACGAGTACAGAAAATATGACATCCGGTACTGAAAGTACGATCGATTATGACTCGGAACCGGAACTTGATTAACTTGGCAGGAAAAATTATGAATAAAGTTGGTTGGTTGAAAAGACGTACTTTAAAACAGAAAGCCTTTTTTTTCGGCGGGCTTGCTGCTGTAATTATTCTTTGTGTTTCAGCAGGTATCCATTTGTCCGGTTCCGGCGATACGGTGCGCAAAAATACGCTTACCCTTGTGCAGATGTATACGGACAAGGGAGAATATGACCATGCAATGAATCTGCTTGATGGTCTTCTTGTAAAAAATGCTGATGACAAAGATGCTCTCTCTCTTATGGATAAAATAATAGCATTAAAGGAAGGCAAAAAGCAGCCGGCCGCGAATTCTGGTGGTCAGCCGGATGTAAATGTCAATATAGACACGTCCGGTATTACTAAAGCCGTACAGACGTCCCTCGATTCCATGAAGGACGAACTTGCAAAAAACAACGCAGAAACACAAAAAAATCAGCAGGCTGTAACGGATATGCTTGAAAAAGAGAACCGGCAGGCGCAAAAAGAACAGGAAGCTGCAGAAGAAAAAGCGGCACAGGAGAAAGCTGAAGAAGAAAAACACCGGCAGGAAGATGCTGCACGAAAGGCAGCAGAAGAAGAACTTGTTAAAAAGAATAAGGCTCTCCAGAAGGAAATTCAGACTGTCAATGATGAGATCGCCGGGGGAAAAACCGCTTTAGCAACGGGAAATATAGATTCTGCATTTGCACATTTTAGTACGGCGCAGAAAAATCTGCCGATTTCGGATGGAGAACCGGCATTTTCCGGCAGTAAGTATTCACAGATAGCATCTCTTTTGTATGATGCTTCTCAAAAGGCTTCCGATACAGCGCAGAAAAAAAGACTTGAGAATACGGCCGTTGTATATGCTCAGTCAGCGGTATCGAAAACACCCACGGATTCTGCGTCGCATTATATACTGGGAATGAATGCCCTTGACGGAAGGGACAGGCAGACGGCACTTGACGAACTTACAAAGGCTGTAACGTATGATAATTCAAATTACATATATTTTTATAATTTAGGAAAAGTTCAGTACCTGCTCAAGAAATACAGCGAAGCAGGAGCTTCGTTTCAATCCTGTGTACAGTTCAGAAAGGATTTTTCTCCGGCACAGTACAATTTGGGGTTGACATATCTTCGATTGGGCAGAGAAAAGGATGCTCTTGATTCGTTCAGAAAGGCCAGGGACATTGAACCGCGATACGAGAAGGCTTATCTGGAAGAAGCCCGCCTGCTTGCAAGACGCGGCGATCTGCAGGGTGCTGTAACCGCATATAACAACGTCATCCGTATTAACAATGTGAACGGCGACGCATTGAGAGAACTTGGAACAGTCTATTTT
Source organism: Treponema sp. (assembly GCA_041669845.1). Lineage (GTDB taxonomy): Bacteria > Spirochaetota > Spirochaetia > Treponematales > Treponemataceae > Treponema_D. The sequence goes on along the minus strand of JBAYAJ010000007.1, from coordinate 20,926 downwards.
GCTGCAGAAAATTACGGGGCATCGGAAGACAGTTATCGAAAGGCTCTTACACTTTTAAGTCCCGATGAAAAAGATCCTGCGACGTATTATAATCTTTCAACAACGTTATTTGCGGAAAAAAAGACGGCAGAAGCTGTGTCGTATGCAAAAAAGGCTTATGATACAAAAGACGCACTCAGCGACGTGAATGCAGAAGCGAACGTTGTGTATAATTATGCGCTTATGCTTGATGAGGCAGGGAAAAATGATGAGGCTATTCCGTTGTACAGTGAAGTCCTTAAACTTAACCCGAATCACGAAAAAACGAAAATAAATCTTGGTGTCATGTATCTGAATATGAACCCGCCTGATATCGATACGGCGTTAAAACTTTTTACACAGGCATACAATCAGGATAAGAATAATTTTGAAGCTAATAATAATTTGGGAAGTGCCTATCTGAAAAAAGAGGATTATAAGAATGCAATCCTGTATTTTCAGAATGCATTGAAACTTGATCCCGGTAACAACGTGGTACGCTCGAATCTTGCACAGACTTTTGCCGGCGACGGTCAGTACGACAATGCTAAAACCGCATATCTTGAACTCATTAAGCTTGACAACAATAACTGGGATGCATATATAGAACTTGCAAAGGTCTGCATGTCATTACGGGACAATGTATCTGCTGAAAAATATCTCCTGTATCTACAGTCAAAGCAACCGGCGTACCGCAAGGCAGAAGTGGATAAACTTCTTTCGGCTGTGAGCGGAACGAAGTGAATCTTCTGATTACGTCCGTTTTACGAGCGCAAACAGCTGTGCACGCGTGATAGTTGTCCAGACAGGCCGGCCGTGGGGACAATGAGGGTCGGGGAGTGCAAAAGTTTGTTCAACTAAACGTGCTGCAGTATCATCGTCGAGATACCCTCCGTCTTTTATTGCAGCTTTACACGCCGAAGTGGCCGCGATGGAAGATATTACTTCGCCCGGATCCAGCCGTTTGTCGAGCAGCGCATGATACAGGTCTGTTTCCGTTCCATGCCAGCGTTCAGGAATGGACGAGATTTCCCATTTGCCGCCGCCGCGGTTTATTATTTTAAAACCGATGCGGGTAAGTTCTTCCTGAATACCCGACAGATAGATGTCGTCTGCTTCGTTTTCTGTCATAATTTCATATGGTACGAGCAGTGTTTGTGTCTTTCCCTGATCTTTCATAATAAGGTTATACAGAATGCGTTCATGTGCGGCATGTTTATCTATGATGTAGAGAGTATCGTCCTTTTCAGCGATAAGAAATGTACCAAGCGCGCTGCCGATAAAGCGGAATGGTGCCGGTGAAGATTCAATAAGCGCCGCATCGGCAAGTGTCTGGACATTGTCGACCTGATGTGCAATCGTATATGATGCGGATTGTGCTGTATGTTCTTTTTGTTCTTTTAAAAATGACGATTCTTCATGCTGAAGTGTTTCTTCCGCATTTTCTGTATCAGTTCTACCTGAGAAAAAGCGTGAACGTGCATCTTTCTGCAGAGTTTCTTCCTTCTCGATCCCTGAAGTATGAATTTCGCTCTCACCATGGTGTATTACAATGCGTCCGCATGTACGGTCCCGGGATCTTTTCTGTGTGTCTGCAGTTTTAGAAGTTAAAAGCTGTATATCTGCATGCAGATCAAGTTCCGGTGTTTCAATTTTGGGGTGCCCCTGTGCATTTTCGACTGTCATCGTTTTTAACGTATAATGGTGAAAAAAATCCCGGACAGCCGTGCTCACGCCATGGTGCAGACCGGAAAGATCTTTGAAACGTGCTTCTTTTTTTGCAGGGTGGATGTTGAAATCGACAAGTTCCGGATTCATCGTGGCAAAGAGCGCAGCGACCGGATAGGTACCGTTCGGAAAATACCCCTGTCCACCATACTCTATTGCCTGTATAAGGGAATATTCTGAGATACGCCGGCCGTTTACAAAAATATAAATGTCTTTTTTGTTTGAGCGGGAAATACCTGGTTCACCGATGACGACGGTAAACGACCAGTCAGGTTTTTCACAACCGTCATTCCCTGAAATTTCATAAAAAAGAGATTCATTTTCTGACTGCCCGGTTGCCTGCACGAACCTGGTCCGGAGAGAAACATCGTGTTCAAGCGTAATACGGCGCTCTCCGTCTGAGGTAAACGTAAATGCTATATCCGGCCGTGGAAGCGTTTTTTCTATGAATGTTGTCCGGCACATAAGCATTTCGGACGCCGGTCGTTTAAGAAAAAGGCGTCTGGCTGGGAAGTTTTCAAATAACCCCTCTGCCTGCACAATCGTTCCTGAAACGGGAGAAACAGGTTCAATGATGTGATCTTCTGTAACCGACGCACGCATTTTCCATGTACCTGACGTGACTGAAAGACGACATACTGCAGCGATCGACGAAAGCGCTTCTCCCCGGAAACCGAGTGTTGTGAGCCTGAGAAGGTCAGTTTCTGTTGTGATTTTACTTGTTGCGTGCGGACGGGCACATGAAGAAAGGTCTTCCTTCGTCATACCGCATCCATCGTCGACAACGCGTACTTTTTCAATGCCTCCTGAGTCAACTTCGACCTGTACCGAATCAGCACCCGAGTCTATTGCATTATCCATAAGTTCCCGTACGATGGCACTTGGTCTGTCGATTACTTCCCCTGCGGCAATTTTGCGTGCGACTTCGGCGTTCAGCCGTCTGACAGGATGTTCTGTACTCACTGCCGCGTTCCCTCAGAGGGAGCTCCTGAAGTTCCTGTTGTTTCGTCAGCACCGGAGAACAGGTCAAGTTCCGGCGTTGTATCCGTTTCGGGAGCAGGTTCGTTCATAAGTATCTGTATTTTTCCTTCAATTTTATCGATTTCCGCTTCCATCCCGCGTGCAAGTTTAATTCCCTGTTCAAAATCCTTGAGAGCGTCTTCAAGCGTGATATCGTTGCGCTTTATATCTGCAGTAAGCTTTTCGAGAGTTTCTAGGTTCTGTTCAAAATTCTTCATGGAGTCCTCCGGCTTTTAATTACTATTTTTTATCTTCACCCACGGAAAGAACCTGTGCGGTAAGCTTTCCTTTTGCAGGAACAATTTCCAGTTCTGTACCAGGCTTTGTCTGTGATGCATCGCGAATAATCTGCTGTGTTATTCTGTCCCTGACCATCGAATAACCTCGTGCAAGAATCGTTTCCGGGCTTGCACTTTCCAGTATCTGCATACACATTTCTATATGCTGCTTTGTGTCCCTGAGCCTGGTATCCATATTCTGCAGCAGAGCGATTTTTGTGTTGTCGAACCGGACCAGAAGCGGCTGTTCAATTGTACGGAACTGGAGTTCAAGGTTGTCCGGATTGAACGTACGTATGACGAGTTTCATGTTTTCTGCTTTCTGCCTGATTGTATTGTAGAGATCATCTATATATGACTGCAGATCCTGCATAATATCTGCCTTGAGAGGTACGACAAGCTCTGCAGCAGCCGACGGTGTAGGTGCGCGGACGTCAGCAGCATAGTCAGAAAGGGCCCAGTCTATTTCATGTCCAACGGCAGAAACAACTGGAATTGAAGATTCCGCAATTGTACGCACAACGCGTTCGTCGCTGAACGGCAGCAGGTCTTCGAGTGAACCGCCTCCACGTCCGACTATGAGGACGTCGCACATATGGAACCTGTTCGCGGTATTAATTTGCCGGACGATGGATTCTGCTGCTTCGTTCCCCTGTACAAGGGCCGGAAATATGACAACTGATACAGCCGTATTACGTCTTTTTGTTATCTGGAGAATATCCCTGAGCGCGGCTCCTGTCGGACTGGTTACGATTCCTATTGTGCGGGGAAAGGACGGAAGCTGCCTTTTCCTGCTGCTTTCAAAAAGCCCTTCCGACGCAAGTTTCTTTTTACGCTCTTCGAGCATCTGCAGAATATTTCCTGCGCCGGCTGTTTCCATTCTGGTTACGAGTATCTGGTAATTGCCCCGTGCAGGATAGACGGTAAGTTTTCCTGTACAGCGTACGAGTGTACCGTCTTTCGGCGTAAATTTAAGTGTTGATGCGGCACTTCTGAACATAACGGCGCTTATCTGTGAATTGTCGTCTTTTAGTGTAAAATAGAGATGTCCGGAACCTGCCGGACGATAATTGGAGATTTCACCTTCTATAATAACAGCGGGGAATGCGCCCTCGATCATTTCTTTAATGAGATCGGTAATCTGTGTTACAGTAAAAACAGTATCTTCCGGTAAAACGGGCGGTGTCATATCTATAATTCTATACATAACCTTCAATTTGTTCAACGGATTGGCCGATAAACTAAAAGATGAAAACTGCAGTTATTTTATTTGCCGCTTCCGATTCTCACTATATGTTTGAGAAAGTATTCGGCGGCAGATCAGCATACGACTATGCTCTCACGTGGGCTTCCTCTGTTTCCGGCACAGACAGTAGAGAAATTTTTGTATTTTCCGCCCGGTCTAACAGTATTTTGTGCAGAAAGGAAGCACAAAATACAGGTGTTCCGGTTGTTATTAAGGAAAATGACGGCTGGACTCTTACTTCTTTTCTTGATGGAATTGCCGCTGTAACGGCAGAAACCGGTGCGGAATCCGCCGTTTGTGCATTCGCTGACTGTCCGTTTCTTAACAAAGCCCTTACAAAAGAACTTATTTCGACTCACGAAAAATATGCAGCCGAATATACATTTGCAGACGGATATCCGTACGGTTTTGCTCCTGAAGTACTTTATAAAGGAACGGCATTGATTCTGGCGGAACTTTCCCGGACAACGCAGCAGAAACTGGGAGAAGCTGCTGTTGAACGTAACAGTATCAGTACGCTTATAAAAACAGATATCAATTCGTTCGAAATTGAGACAGTACTTGCTCCCAAAGACTGGCGTTTGTTCCGGTTCGGATTTGAATGCGGAACAAAAGCCGGATTTACAGCATGCAGAGCGCTTTATGCCTCTATGAACAGCGGAAATATGGACGCTGAAAAATTATCCGAAACTGCCGCAGGCCTTGAAACTATACTTAAAACTGTACCAGGATTTTATAACGTGCAGATTGAATCGCATTGTCCCGGTACGTGTACGTACTGTCCGTATCCTCATGAATATGAAACGAAATATGGATTTAATCCGTCTTCAGAGGATGCCTGCCGCATGTCGCCTGAACAGTTCAAACCGCTTGTCAAACAGATGGCGGAACTTTCCGGTAAAGCGGTTGTTGCACTTTCTGCGTGGGGAGAGCCGCTCTTTCATCCCTGTTTTATCGATTTTGTGAAAGCCGTTGTCGAACAGGACGGGTTATCGGTTATGGTCGAAACAGACGGACTGCTTATTAATGAAGAATTATGCCAGGCAGTGAAAGAGATTGCAGGTACAAGAATAATCTGGATAGTTTCGCTTGATGCTGCGACAGAAGAAACATATCGAAAGATGCGGGGCGGAAGTGCGACTCTTTCAAAAGCGGCCGGATCAATTCCTATCCTTCAGAAGTATTTTCCCGAAAACGTTTATCCGCAGTTTGTACGCACGAATACGAATGAAAATGAACTTGAGAAATTCTACCGGTACTGGAAGGACGATAAAAGTCCGTCGGGCGGCCGGCTCATAATCCAGAAGTATGATTCGTTTGCAGGATTGCTTCCCGACTGTAAACCGGCAGATCTTTCCCCTCTTGAGCGGAATCCATGCTGGCATATCCGCCGCGATCTGACTATTCTTGCAGACGGATGTGTACCTGTATGCCGTGAATATATGTTTAACAATATAATAGGAAATGTTTTTACAGAGAAACTGGCATCGGTATGGGAACGTATGACGCCGTATGTCCTGAAAGACAGGAACGGACAATATGATGAAAAGTGCAGGAAGTGCGATGAATACTATACCTTTAATTTTTAATGAAAGGCAGATTAACAGGACAATCATAGGCGGAAGGGTAAAACCGGCGGATGCTGTAATGGATGTGTCTGTAATTCTTCTTAACTCGAATGGAAGTCATTTTAGTCTGCAGATACTTGAAACACTTTTGAAATGCGGGTTTTCGGCAGTAATTTCAATCGAACCTGATTCCGGTAATTTCAATATTGAAGAAATTTCACGCAGAATGCCGTCTGTAAAATTTATTATTCCATTGGAGAAAGTCACCGACGGAGATATGATAAATATTGGAATGAGTGAAGTGAACTCGTCGTATGTTCTTGTACTGCGCGATTCACTGCACATACCGGCAGGTGTGCTTCAGCCAAGACTTGCAGAACATCTGACTGCAAATGGAAACTATTGTATTGTTCCACGTTTGCTGGACAGTTCAAAAAACGCACTGCCTGTACAATTTACGCCTTCTGCTCAGCACGGCCATTTTACGATAGTTCAGTCTGCTGTTGTGACGGACGGTATGAAGACCTTGTATCCGTTTGATTATGTGGGCTTGTATAACAGAATGAAATTTATCCAGCTCGGAGGATTCGATTACACTATTACATCGCCATATTATCAGAATCTTGATCTTGCTCTCCGCTCCTGGCTGTGGGGAGAGGAAACGACACTTTCGACTACATTTTTGTTTTCCTTTATCGAAAGCGTTCCAATAGAAGACACGACGGCCGATTTAACATATCTCCATTTTTATTTAAAAAATTTACTGCCCCGTGTACGTTTTGATCATGGTATAATTCCTGATGCGTCTTTTTTTACATTTCTTGTTCATTCTTCATGCGGTTTTTTTGAATCGCGCAGACAGTTTAAAGACGCCCAACAGTGGGTTATTACGAATAAATTCCGATTTCATACGGATATACAACATCTTATAGAAAACTGGGTGATTGAAAAATGACAGTTGTAATTGTACAATGCAGACTTTCTTCGACGCGCTTGCCGGAAAAAGCATTGAAGGACCTCGGAGGAGAATCTGTCCTTGCATGGACACTACACGCAATGCATAAAGTAAATGCGGATGCATATTATATTGCGACGGACGATGCATCATTCGAACGTCTTCTACCAATTGCGCAGAAGTGTTCCTGGAATATTTTTGCAGGACCTCTTGAAGATGTACTTGGACGATTTTGTATGCTTATCAGAAAAATAAAAGCAGATACAGTAGTTCGTGCAACTGCAGACAACCCGTTTCTGTTTTATGAAGCCGCCCAGGTCCTGCTCGACGAATACAACAAGCGCTGTGAATTTTCAAAATGCGATTATATTACCTGGACAGGACTTCCTCACGGTTCCGGCATAGAAATTATGAATGCACAATCACTGCTTTCTGCAGAGAAAATGACAGATTTACCTTATGATCACGAGCATGTCGGTCCTTCCCTTTATAATCACCGCAACCATTTTTCAGCGTTGATGATAAAAGCTCCTGCCCGGTTTTATCATCCTGAATATCGTACTACCATCGACACTCCCGCGGACTACAGACGTGCACTCAGTATTGTCCAGCATCTGTCAGGAGGGATAGCTCCCGGTGAACCGTACACGACAGAGCAGATTCTTTCTGCTCTGGATTTTCCCGGTATAACGGATCCTGTTCTCTATGTACCTTCTGTAAAAGAAGGAAGGGGAACAGGACATCTGCGGCGGTGCCTTGAAGCTGCTGCTAAAACAGGTGCCTCTGTGTATATTCCTGAAGATGCTACTCTTGCAGAGATTCCTGAGATTATTAAACAAACAAAGGCAGCCGGGCTTGCCGACTGGCAGATTACGCATGATTTACCTGTAAAAAAAGAATATTCTCTTATTGTTGCAGACTGTTTTGCATTGGACAGAGAGACTGCAGCTCAGCTTCATGAATGTGCACCACTTGCAGCTATAGATGAAGGTTCTTCAAATACGGAATACTGCGATTATCTGCTCGACATAATTCCGTCTTACGGCATTTCCCGGAAGGCAAATATGGTGGAAACCAAGTTTATTAAGAAACCTGTACACCGGCGTTCCGGAAAGAAATGTACAAGTAAAGCTGATATAAAAAGCATACTTGTTTGTCTCGGTGGAGAGGATCCCTCTGATCTTGCTGTACCGGCGGCAGTGGCGTTCAGTGGTGAAAACCGTCAGGTAACTACGGTTGTACCTGACGGTCATATTCATCCGGTTTACATAGAAGGAATAGAATTCGTTAATTCTATTCCGCTTCTTCGTGAAAAATTATCGTCGTATGATCTTGTTATTACTCATTACGGCCTTACCGCATATGAGGCGGTGTATGCGGGCTGTGCTGTTGTACTTCTTGCTACGACACCACTTCATAAACAGCTTGCCGAAAAATACGGTTTTTTATGTTTTTCAAAAGATGAACTTACGAAGAAAAATGCAGATATCGTTATGTCTGATCCTCAGAAATTGTATATGCCGGTTCCTGACTTTGAAGATGAAAAATCGCTTGGAGAATTTATTTCGGTATTGTCGCGTGGTCGCAGGCTTCCGTGTCCAGTATGTGGTACGGATGAACCGGGAAAAAATACAGTAAAAGCAAGGACTGAAAAGCGTACGTTCAGAAGATGTCCGTCGTGCGGTATGATTTATATGGCATGGACCATAGACGGTAAAGATTCGGATTATAATAAGTCATATTTTGCAGAACAATATAAGAATCAATATGGGAAAACCTATCTTGAAGATTTTGAGTCGATAAAAAAGCAGGGTATCCGTCGTATATATGAAATTGACTCTGTATTCAAAAACCGCAGACGTCTTTCGTCTAAACCTGCAGTACTTGATATAGGTTGCGCGTACGGGCCGTTTCTTTCCGCTTCAGCAGATGACGGATGGCAGGTATTTGGAACTGACATTTCATCAGATGCAGTTTCGTATGTTCAGTCGAAACTTTTTTTTCCGGCTGCATGCGCGTCTTTCCCTGATTTTGACGCCGCCCTTGAATTCGGAATCCAGCGGTTTGATGCAGTGACAATGTGGTACGTGATAGAACATTTTCGTGATCTTACGACGGTACTCAAACAGGTGTCCGCTCTTGTAAAAGAAGGCGGTGTTTTTGCTTTTTCTACACCATCTGCAGAAGGCGTATCTGCAAAACTGCGTACAGAATCATTCTATGTGCAGAGTCCTGCCGATCATTATACGCTTTGGGAACCGTCGAAAGCCGACAACATACTGCGCAAATTCGGATTTACCGTTGTAAAAACAATATCAACAGGACATCATCCGGAACGTTTTCCCCTGGTAGAAAAACACGGCTGGAAAAAAGATTCACCAATGTATAAAATATATGAATATAAAAGCCATATCTTTCACCTTGGAGATACCTTCGAAGTGTACTGCAGAAAATTAGGATCAAGCGAATGAAAAAAAATATACTGATTCTCGGAGCTGGTTTTTTACAGAAACCTGCTGTAACAGCAGCAAAAAAACTTGGATACAATACAGTCGTTGTCGATGCAGATCCGAATGCCGTGTGCATCCCTCTCGCAGACCAATTCGTACGTATTGATTTAAAGGATAAAGATGGTATTTATGTGCTTGCACAGAAACTCAGCGCCGGCGGCGGACTGGCATCAGTGTTTACAGCCGGTACTGATTTTTCAGCTTCTGTTTCTTTTTCCGGAGAAAAACTCGGACTTCCATGCCATACGTACGAAGCCGCTTTGAACGCAAGCAGTAAGGCACGTATGCGTGCCTGTTTCACGGAATCCGGTGTGCCTTCTCCGTCTTTCTTCCGCGTTACAAAAAACGAAGTAGAGAAAGGCGTTATTCATGCGCTTGTCACAAAACTGGGCTTTCCCTGTGTCGTGAAACCGGCAGACAATATGGGGGCGCGCGGCTGCAGAATGATACGGTGTGACGAAGAAGTTGAAGAAGCAGCATTTGCTGCTGTTGCCAATTCCCGGACAGGTACTGCTGTCGTCGAACAATATATGGATGGTCCTGAATATTCTATCGATGCGCTTGTCTACGGTGGTACAATGACAATTACAGGATTTGCCGACCGCCATATTTATTATCCACCGTATTTTATTGAGACCGGACATACGATGCCAACTGAAATAGATGCTGTAAAACGCAGTGAACTTATTGCTGTGTTTGCGCTCGGAGTTAAGGCTCTCGGCCTTACATGCGGAGCTGCAAAGGCAGACATAAAGTATACAGAGAAGGGACCGATGATTGGAGAGATTGCTGCCCGTCTTTCCGGCGGATATATGTCCGGCTGGACATATCCGTATGCCTCAGAATGTAATCTTACAGAGCAGGCACTGCTTATTGCATGCGGACAGACACCTGCATACCTTGAAAAGCACCGGGTTCCTGTTGCATACGAACCTCCTGCTTCTTGCAGGGGACAGCAGGCTCCATTTGAGTTATATGAAGTTATATCTACGAAAACGAGTGCCGAACGTGCATGGATTTCCATCCCCGGTGTAGTGAACGACGTTATCGGCATAGATCATGCAGCGTCTGTCACAGGCATTAAGAATGTATTCCCCCGGTCACACCCAGGTTCGCATGTACACTTTCCCCGTAATAATGTCGAAAAGTGTGGCAATGTTATAGCGCTTGCAGGGAACCGTGGTGATGCTGTTACTGCTGCTGAAAAGGCAGTGAGCCGTATTGTCGTCCGCCTTGAACCAAACTGTGTTGAAACAGAAGAATTCCTTTCAGAAAGTGCCGGAAAAAGTGAAAATGGTTTTCCGCCTCCGGCATATATTGTTCTTTGTGATATGAATAAAATCAGCGGAACAATCCCGCATGGAGTGCCCGTTTCGGATGTCGTGCCTCATGAGCTTCAGACACTTTTCTTATCGGATGATGCTGAAGACTGGAATCACCGTACACTGCGCGTGACGTGTGCTCTCTTTGACGTTGTCTGTCCGGATCATCCTGACCTTGATGCACAGACTTTCTGGAAAGCTGTCATTCGGGGTGGTATTCAGGGGGCGCTTTATGTTTCGGATACGGCTCAAGGAGAGCGTACATGAAAAAACGCAGATCCTTTCTGATGTTCCTTATTTTGTTTTTTGTGTGCAGTATATCTGTTTTTTGTGCAGAAAGCATCCAGCTGCTCACGGAGGCAGAAAAGTCTGGTATTCTTATTTACTGGGACAGTCTGACGCAGACCGGACTTATGGAAAAAAATGGTCATCAGATAAGTTTCAGAGCCGGGGACAACATTGTACTCCTCGACAACAGAAAACTTTCGATAACAGATACTCCTGCTGTTGAAAACGGTACGATTCTTGTCTCTCAGAAATTTTTTGATGATGCAGAATCTTTTTTTAAAACTGAAAGTAACGGGATTCCTTTCCGGGTCGGTGCGATTCTTGTAGATCCCGGTCACGGAGGAAAAGATCCCGGTGCAATGCAGACTTTCCACGAGAATGGAAAGTCTCTTACTGTACGTGAGAAAGATATAACGCTTGTTGTTGGTAAGATGTTGTATGCACGTCTCAAAACTGCATATCCTGACAAACAGATAATACTTACGCGCAATACTGATAAATTTCTGTCGCTTGGTGAACGTACCGATATTGCAAATTCTGTAAAACTCAAAGAGAATGAAGCAATTTTGTATGTATCCGTACATGTAAATGCTTCGCTTGATAAAAAGGCGTCAGGTTACGAAGTATGGTATCTTTCTCCTGGATACAGACGAACCGTTATTGATAAATCTGATGCAAATAACGACAACGTTCTTTTTCCTATTCTTAACGGTATGATGGAAGAAGAGTATACACAGGAAAGTATACTTATAGCGAAGTTTATTATGGACGGTTTGCAGGCGCAGATCGGCGATAAAACAAAACCACGCGGTATAAAAGCTGAGGAATGGTTTGTTGTCCGGAACGCAAACATGCCAAGTGTACTTATCGAACTGGGCTTTCTCACAAATTATGCAGAAGCTCAGAATTTAAACAGCACAGTGTACTTGCAAAAAGCTTCGCTCGGAATATATAATGGTATCAGTGATTTTATAGCGCACTTTGAACATTCAAGGGGATTTACATCATCAAAATGAGTTTCTTCAATAAAAAATTGAAAAAATCTACAGTATGCATTATTCTTATAGTATCAGCAGGTTTTCTGATATCGCTTACCATTTGGATTGTTCATTTTCCGGGAATACGGCGGAGCTGTATGTTTGAATCTTCCGATAATGGAAAAATCTGTATGGAATGGCGGTATCTGCCGTTAAAACCCGTACAGGGCAGGGTGAATATGTATGTCGACGAGCTGCTGCTCGGACCTGAAACAGACAGATTCAAACCTCTCTTTTCACCCGGCACAAAGGCTGTATCGTGTTTTAAACGGGGTGGAACACTGTATGTTGATCTTTCTGACCTGCTGCTTACAGAGGCCGGTGAAGCTTCTGCAATAAAAAACGGAATTAAATTGTTCAGGAGAAATATCCTGCATAATTTTGAGAATATACATACTGTAGAGGTGTTTGTCGGCGGCAGACCAGCCTATGAGGACAACTTATTTGGACAAAAAAAGCGTTGACAAAAAAGGTGTCTTATTAGATAATGTTTGCATATACAAGGCTACATCGAATAGTATTAAAAGGAGCTTCAAATATGAAGAGGACTTATGTAGTAATTGCAGCAGCAATGCTGTTTACCGGTGCCAGTCTCTTTGCTGAAGAGGCAACTGTCATTGATTTTACTCTGCTTGATGCTAACTGCGTTTCTGACGCAAACGGCAATGCAACACAGAACAGTCATACTGTAATGGATTACTCCGCTGCGGCGGGTGCGACATTTACAGATAGTCAGAAAAAACTGATGAAAACATCTCTTGCTCTGCCTGAATGGGAAATTCAGCTTAACTCTTCAGCCAAAAATCCGCAGGCTGTTGGACTTTCGACAGTTGTTGCAGCTCCGGTAAAGAGCGATGCCGATGTCCCATTCGCAGGAAAAAACGTAATGGGTGTGCGTGTGTTATTCCCGGAATGGAATTCAAATGCTAACGCAAAAATTGTTCCACCATTTGAGATTCCTGCTTATGAGAAACTTAGAACTGTTGATGAGAACGGTGATAAGAAAGTCGATGATAAGGGAAATCCTGTTGTAGCAGATGCAGATAAAGAGTGGACGGTGAATAAAGGGTCCGGACAGACAAAAACCGAATTTGAAGACGGTTATGGTGTTGTTAAAAACGTTGGTACACTTAAATCTATTGCTGTTACAACTATGGGTATGAATTATCCGGAAGGACTTTATGTTCTGCTTAAGGATACAGATGGTATTGAACGTCGTTATTTTATGGGATATCTCGAATTTGACGGCTGGAAAACACTTACATGGTCGAATCCTCAGTATATTCCTGAAGTTCGCACACGTGAAATTCGTATTTATCCAATTTATCCCCGTGGACTTCCGTTTGTAAAATTTAGTGGTTTTCAGGTAACCCGCGATGCAAATCAGGTAGGGGGAGATTATATCGGATACTTCAAAGATGTAAAGATTATTTACGATAAAGCACTTCTTACTTCAGACCGCGATATTTCAGATGAGGACCTGTGGGGAATTGTGGGTAAAAAGGAAGCTGACCGCCAGAATGGTGAAATGTCCAGATTTGGAGATAAACAGGTAAATCGTTACCTTGAAAGAGCTAAAGAAGCTACAGAAGCAGATTTTACTTCTTCTGACTATGCTTCAGGACAGAAAGGCACAACTACAGCTGCACAGTCTACAAATACAGCTGCACAGACAACAACTGATACTACTGCAAATGCACAATAAACAAATTTGCTGTTAATTAAAGGCGTCCTTCTTATTGGTTTTCAATAGAAGGACGTTTTTTTTATTCTGATTTGGTGGTGTAATAGCTGTTAGTTTTTTAAGAAGGTTTTTTCCCTATATAAGCATAAAAAATATGAATACAAATTTTACTGATGAATTACCGACAAAAATAAAAATAGAAAAAATATATGCATCATATGTGCCGTATCTTACTGCAATAATGCAAAATATAGAAAAAAAACTACAGCAGAATATACATCTTTCATCCCAACCAACGTATAAAGCCCGTGTAAAATCATTTGATAGTTATTATAAAAAAATTCTACGGGTAAGACCTCATGAGGCAGCAGAATCTGATAAAATTGTATGTCTGACGGATATGATGGGTATACGGGTTATATGTGCTTTTTTAGAGGATTTATCTGTTGTTCTTGATGAATTGCAGCCATTGTTTAAAATTAAAGAGATAGAACGAAAAGGTGCATCTCAGAATTTTAAGGAATTTGGGTATGAATCTATTCATGTCCTTGTTGAAATACCAAAAGAATGCATACCTGTTGGCGAAACTTTTTTGAATTATGATTTGCCGGACGACGCTGTATGTGAAATACAAATACGTACAATTTTACAGGATGCATGGGCTGAAGTAGAACATGAGTTAATTTATAAAAGTGAGTTTTCACCTTTTGATCTTCCCTTAAGAAGAAAACTTGCTTCTATGAATGCATCTTTAAGTCTTGCTGATATAATTTTTCAGGAAATACGGGATTATCAGAAGAAGCTTCAGGGAGAAATGGAAGAACGACGCAAGTCATTCTACGAAAAGGCGGATGAACTTGATTCATTTGAACCGCAAAAACAGTCTGAGAGTGCTGACAAAATCGAACGGGTATCTCCGTATGTAAAAGGAACAATAGATGATATGCTGCTTGACGCAATTCATGCACACAATACTGGTGATCTTGAAAAGGCTGTCAGAATATATACTCAAATAATTGAATCTAAACCGGTACCTGATAAAATTGTACTTTCAGTTATTCATAAACACAGAGGAATGGCTTTTTTTGCACGCAGTGAATATGAAAAATCGCTTGAAGATTTTAAGTCAAGTGCAGAATTTGATCCTACGAATTTTCGTGCAATATATTATCAAGGAATTGTTTACAGCATACTTAAGAAAGACAGGGATGCTATAGAATGTTATACACGTTCATTGGAACTTAACGAATATCAGTCACATGCTTTTTACCGGCGTGCGCTTGCTTATTATGATATACATGATTATGAAAAAGCAATGCAGGATATTACAGCTGCACAAAAACTTGGGTTAACGAGTGATGCATGTATTTCGCTTCACAATAAACTTATTGCACAATTCGATATGAATATGTAAATGCCCTCTTGACGCTTAATTGGATTTTATGTTATATTTGCTAAGTCAGATTTACGTACTGATTGTAAGTCTCCTTCGTCTAGTGGTTAGGACATCGGGTTTTCATCCCGACAACATGGGTTCAATTCCCGTAGGAGATGTAAGTATAAATCCTTGTATTATAAAGAATTACAAGGATTTTTTTATGTCCGAAACCCTGAATTTACACTATTTTCTATATCTTTATAATACAGTGAAATAGATAAAACCTTCTTCCAGTCGTATTCTTCTAATCTGTAGGCAGTTTTGTCTGTTGTTATTGATCACCGCTATAAACATCATGTAAAAGAGAATGCAGAATTCTACCTGTACATAAAATATCCCTTATCGCACATTTCCTACGCAGAGTATATAATAAACAAGCATAAAGTAGTTATATCAACTAGAAGAAAAACACCGGACGAAGCATATAAATCTGCGGTAGAATATAAGGATAAAATCATGCTGGTGCATAGAACAAGCATGAAAAAAACTGTTCAAACTTTTTATAAAAAAACATTACTTAATTATTATTCAAGTCTCTATATGAATGATAGAAGTTGTCCGAATAATGTGTTGTATTTATTCATGTCCGATTTTTCTTCCTGATATAGGTTTATGTGGTAATAAAAATATATCACGGAAATCGGACTTTAAATAGTACCTATTTTATCTTGGACAGTAGTGGGAAATTTATATAAATAAGATAGCGGGAAATATTGAGAAAACTTTGTTTCCGCTTTTAGGGAACTGCTTAAACTACTAATCAAAAATGACTGGACTGAAAAATGTATTACAGGCGGTCATCACATTGTTGAAAAAGGTGATGTTGCAAGTTCCAGTACATGGTAAGGACATGAAAAAAGGATTGGAAATTGCAATTCTTAAAATGGCAGATCTTTCAGGGAGCAAAAAATGAAATATGTCTATCCGGCAGTATTCCACAAAGATGACAAGGCATTCTGGGTTGATTTTCCGGATTTAAAAGGTTGTTTTTCTGACGGCGAAAGTGATGCTGACGCATTGCTGAATGCCTCTGAGGCGCTTGAAAGATATCTCGCTACGCTTATAGAAGAAAAAAAGATACTTACAAAACCTTCAGACATTAAGAATGTAAAGACAGATGAAAGCTCTTTCTGCTCTCTTGTTGCTGCAAACGTTCCGGAAAATTCAAAAAAAGACGCTTACAATTCCCGCTTCTCTTAATTCGAGAGCAGAGGCACTGGAAATGAATTTTAGTCAGGTACTTCAGGAAGCGCTTAAAAATAAAATCGAAACCGCATAACTTTTTATTTTTCATATATGAAATTTGCCTGTTGCCCTATCCGCAGCAGGCTTTTTTTATGTTCTTTTCGTTCATTCCCACTATACAGATATGGAAGAACATAAACTTAAAAATAATCAGATTAGATGTGTCTGCGGCGACTGTTTAGAAGTAATGCCGGAATTAATAATGGAGAGTTATATAGTCTTCGGGAATAAAAAAAGGTTTATTAGTGCAGTCTGTTTTGAATTTGCTGTTTTTATTCGTGCGGAGGGTTTAATACCCCGCCCCCTGGGGCGTATGAAGGGTATTAAATCCCGACTGCAATACCTTTAGAGAACAACATACCTCCCTTGGGTCGAGGTTGTTGATTCAAAAACATAATTATTTAGTCTTTTTAAATTGAAAAAATGGAATTTTAATTCATAATTATAGTATGCTGATTTTAATGGAGGGTAGGTTATGGCTTTTATAAAATGGTTACCGGAATATGAATTCGGTATTCCGGAAATAGATCAACAGCATAAACACCTTGTTGAATTGCTGAACCGCTTTTATGAGGGACTTGTTGATCAGAATACAAAAGACCAGCTTCTTATACTTCTTAATGAAGCAATCGATTATACACATTACCACTTTTCAGAAGAAGTAAAAATGATGCAGGATATAGGGTATACAGCATTAATTGAGCAGAAAAAGATGCATTTAGATGTTGAGAATAGAATTGAAAACTTCAAGGAAAAAATTTTACTTAATAAACCAGTTCTGTCTATGGAAGTAATCAATGAAATAAAAAGCTGGTTCATTGATCATGTTCAAATTGAAGACAGAAAATATGTTGAACTGTACAAACGTGTGATGCCTAAGAAATAATCAGTGAATAACCGCTCCAATTTTCTTTTTTCCCAGGAAGCGGCTGTATCATTTCTTCTTGGTGTAAATATTTTACCTTTGCATGTTTGTTTTAAATATGTATAATAATCCGCATGGATGTACATAAGTATTTTTCACAACCCGTGATCATTGAAATGAAACGGCAGGTAAAAAGTGCCGACGGGAATGAAGTTTTTTTTACCGGTATCATTAATTCATCAGGGCTTATTACGTCCGTGAAAGCGTGTGCAAGGGGTACTGAAAACCAGGTTCCTGTTCATCAGACGGAAGTAAGAAAATGTTCCGTGCTTATTCATAACCATCCTGACGGATATCTGGAACCTTCTGATGCGGATATGGCTGTTGCGTCGGATGCATCTGAACGTGCTCAGGGGTTTTACATTATAAATAATGATGTAACTGATGTATATGTCGTTATGGAACCAGTAAAACCAAAGGAAGTTAAAAAGCTAAACCTTGACGATACTGCACTCTATCTTGAAAACGGAGGGCCTTTATCCGTTCAGTCTTCAACATATGAGGAGAGACCTGTACAGATTGAGCTGCTTCGAAAAATTGCTGAATCATTCAATAGAAATGCGATTGGTATTTTTGAGGCCGGAACAGGTGTCGGAAAATCTTATGCTTATCTTATTCCTGCAATGTTATGGGCTGTTGAAAACAAGGAAAGAGTGATTATTTCGACAGGAACAATAAACCTTCAGCAGCAGTTGTGTGAAAAAGATATACCCGCGGCGGAAAAAATTATCGGTAAGAAAATCAAAACTGTACTTGTGAAAGGCAGGCAGAATTATGTCTGCCTGCGCCGTCTTCAGGATGCTGGAAATGAACGTGAGCTTTTCGGAGAAGATACCGGAATGTTTGATTCGATAACGGAGTGGGCAAAATCGAGTCAGACAGGAAGTAAAAGCGATTTAGCATTTATGCCGCCGGAAAGTGTATGGTCACGTATAAAATCTGAAAGCGATGCCTGTATGGGAGTCCGCTGCCCATTTCATTCGGAATGCTTTGTCATGAAGGTACGCAAGGAAGCATCAGATGCACAACTTATAATTGTTAATCACCATCTTTTATTTGCTGATATTGAATCACGCATGAATGGAGCAGGGTATGATGATCAGGCTGTTCTTCCTCCGTATCGCCGCATCGTATTTGATGAAGCTCATGGAATAGAGAACGCTGCAACAAGTTTTTTCAGCGAAAGTGTGAACAGATTCACGCTGCTTAAACAGGTGAATCTGTTGTATCGTCACCGGAAGAATTCTGAAGCAGGATATATTCCGTCACTTGCAATATTGTCTTCAAATGAAGAAAAAGCTGTTGAATCGTATAATATTGTAAACCGAATCAAGAAGGTAGTTGCAGATCTGGAGATTGCTTCCCAGGATCTGATGAAAGATGCAGGGGCGACTATACGACTTTGCGATGCAACTGTCAGGGATTTTGGACCGGTACTTTCACTTACTGCAACACTGGCTCAAACTGTGTCGGAATTTACATCTCTCGTGAAGGAAATAATGCAGGGAATTGCAGAGGATGACAAAACAGTAGGTGCTTACTGGGAAGCGAGACTTGTTGTCCGCAGACTTGACAATGCTGTATTACTCTTGCATGATTTTGCATCATGGGATGAAAAACGTGATCTTGTGTTCTGGTTACAGCGTAAATATCTTTCGAAGGATGCCTCTCCAGCTAAGGATGACGAAGACCGGATATATACGGTATTTACCAGGACACCACTTGACATTGCCCCCCTTATGAATACAGGTGTATTTGAACCGATGGAATCAATTGTTTGTACTTCAGCAACGCTTGAAATAAATCACGATTTTGGTTGGTGGATGAGACGTTCCGGTGTGGCCTTTGCAGACGATTCACGAATTTTATTTGGTGATTTTCCCTCTCCATTTCCATATAAAAAGAATCTGCTTTTTGCAGTACCGGATGATGCTCCTTTTCCCGAAAACGGTATGGAATTTCAATCATATATTGAATCGGCAATAGCGCGGCTTATTACAGCAGCAGAAGGACGTACACTTGTTTTGTTTACTTCATACGATATGCTGCGCAGTGCGTTTCATGATGTAAAACTGCAGTTGAAAGGGTTCGAGGGATTACTTATAAAACAGGGAGATGATGATAATTCCCGTTTACTTGATATGTTCAGGGAGGATACAACAAGTGTGCTTTTTGCAACTGATTCGTTCTGGCAGGGGGTAGATGTTCCCGGGGAATCTCTTTCTCAGGTTATTATTGTAAAACTTCCTTTTACAGTACCTAACGATCCTGTGTTTACAGCACGTGCGGAGGCCGTAACTCTTCATGGAGGAAATTCCTTTATGGAGCTAAGTGTTCCTGAAGCTGTAATAAAATTTCGTCAGGGATTTGGTCGTCTTATAAGACGAAGTGACGACAGAGGTACTGTAATTGTGCTTGACAGACGCATTTATGAAAAAAGATATGGACAGATTTTTATTAACAGTATTCCTGAAACAAAACGTTTGTATGAAAAAATTGACGATATAGTAAAGCATGTCAGGCAGTTTCTATTTGACAGGTAAGTTTTTTATCTATATTATGATTGCATGTCAAGCTTTATAACACTATGCTGCCTTTTTGGTATGGTAGCGTTGCCTGCATTTTTAAGTACACTAGCCTATCCGGTGTCAAAAAAATGCAGTATCAGGATTTCTAATTATACAGTAAAAGTATTGGCTCCTCGTGTTTTTACAATACTTTCATACTATAAGAATTTTCATTTCATTGGTTATAAGGAGCTTTTTAGAGATTTGCCGGAACAGTTTATAATTATTTCAAATCATCAAAGCCTTTTTGACATACCGTGCTATATGAATTATTTTCGAGATAAAGAACTTCGCTTCGTTGCAAAGGCTGAACTTGGCAGGCATATACCGCTTGTATCCGAAATACTTCGTGTTCAGGAACACTGTCTTATTTCGCGTAAAGCGAATCCTGTGACGGTAATGAAAACAATGGAGAATTTTGGAAAGCGTGTTGTAGTACGCAATCAGATACCCGTTTTATTTCCGGAGGGAACGCGTACCAAAAATGGAAACGTCGGAAAATTCTACTCGGCAGGGTTTAGAAAGCTTGCTGAATCAACGAATCTGCCTGTTGTTGTCTGTGCGCTCGACGGCGGCTGGAAAATCAGCAACATCAAGACAATCATGACTAATCTGAGAAACGGCTGTTATAGAGTAAAGATTTTGAAAATATATCAGCCGCCACAGACAAAAGAAGAGCAGGTTACGATTCTTCAGGAAGCACCGGTGCTTATACAAAAGCAGCTTGACGACTGGCGGAAAGAAAAAGTATGAACGCAATACGACATCGTCTGTGATGTCGTTTGGATAGAAAGTCGGTGGAGGGAAAAGATCTTACGATTTTTTTCCTCTATTTGAGACGCAAAAAAAAACGACATCCATATGGTGTCGTTTTTTTTCTGCTCTTATTTAAAGTCCTTTGGACGTCTTTCTGTGCGTTTGCATTTTGAGCATTCGGCAATATTCTTGATTCTGCCGTTTTCGACCGTTGTTTTCATTAATATTTCACCGCCGCAATCCGGGCAAATGAATTTTTGAGTTGCAACGGTAGTACGAGAGTTTTTACTGGCTCCTGCCATGACCTGCCTCCAAAATCAGTTTTCGTATGTCGTTATATA
>JBAYAJ010000006.1:0-33622 GCA_041669845.1 Treponema sp. | reverse complement strand
GGCTTCTTCGTTCTGCCGGTACGGTACATCGATTTTGAAATGCGGTACGGCAAAGTATTCTGCAAGCTCCCGGAATGTAATCTGGTTGGCATCGCATGCGATGTTCGTATGGATGATATACCGTGGTTTCGGCATGACGCCGAGCTGTGCGGCGCCGAGAAAGACTTTGTGATACGAACACAGTGTCTCGGGAATTCCGGCACTTTCTGCTTTTTCAAGAAACGTCTGCTGTGCGTGAGCCCCTGAAATATAGCTTGAAAAGCTTTCAACACCGAATCCGTTAAGTCCCATTGCGATGATCGGCTCACAGGGGACGAAGAGACTTACCATGACTGATTTGTCCGGTCTTGCCAGCGCTTTAATAACGTTTTCTTCGCAGATACATTTTAAATACTGCTTTGCATGTGAAAGACCGCACAGATGATGTACTTTTTTATACCAGAGGTCGACGGTAAATGCGGTACGCAAATATGCACGGGATAATTTGGGATGATGTTCTGCTGTTCTGCCGATATAGGAGCCGATAGTATCCAGTGATAAAATCATAAATTGTATATTACTGCTTATAATACTGTATTATACTGTTTAGTACCATGAGGTTTTTATGAATGTATATAAATTTTTAAACGGAAATAAAATAAAGATACTACAGGGTGATATTACGACTCTGCATGTTGATGCAGTCGTTAATGCCGCCAACTGCACGTTGCTCGGTGGAGGAGGGGTTGATGGAGCTATTCACCGTGCAGCAGGACCACGGCTGCTTGAGGCATGTATTCCTCTGCACGGATGTAAAACAGGAGAAGCAAAAATTACGCCTGGATTCCGGCTTCCTGCAAAATTCGTTATTCATACGCCCGGACCTGTCTGGCACGGGGGTGGTTCAAACGAGCCGGAACTGCTTTCCCTGTGTTATCTGAACAGCATGCGTCTTGCAGAGAAAAACGACTGCGGAACACTTGCATTTCCGTCAATCAGTACAGGTGTTTACGGATATCCGGTGGATGCTGCTGCCCGTATTGCTGTTTCTGCTGTTTCGGCCTTTATAGGTACAGCGGAAAGAAAACCGGCGCATCTGCATACGGTCATTATGTGCTGTTTTGACGTGCAGACGAAGGCTGCATACGAGACAGCACTTGCACAGAGTATTTCCGGTTGACAAATATCATGTACGCCGGTACGCTTTTCTTCATATGAACACTGTAAAATTACCTGCAGAAAAACTTACCGTAAAGATTATTGCTCTGGATCTTGATGATACGCTGCTTACGAATGAATTGAAAATAACACCGCGTACAGTTACTGCACTGCAGAAAGCTGCCGGGAAGGGAATTTACATAGTTCTTTGTTCCGGACGGGCTGAAAACGCTATTCTTCCGTATGTCCGGCAGCTTAATATTGCAGGCTTTCAGGCCGGCCGTTATTTAATAGCAATCAACGGAGCCGAAGTATTTGATCTTCATACCCGCCTGCCCATCATGACTAGAAAACTTGGTGCCGATGTGCTTCATTTTGTGTATGAGGAAGCACAGAAACGCGGTCTGCCTGCGCAGGTGTACGATGCCTCGACGATTTATGCCTCTGAAGACAATAAATGGACACGGGTCGACGCTCAGCTCTGCGGTCTCCGTCTTGAAATTGTAAAAGATTTTTCAGCGTTTATTGAGGCAGGACATCCAAAAATGGTCGTACCGGCCGATCCTGCGGATGTAGAAAAATTTACACCGTTTCTTAAGGAAAAATTGAAGGGCCGTGCTGAAGTTTTTATCAGTAAACCTTTTTTTCTTGAAATCATGCCGCCTGACTGTGGAAAGGGAGAAGCCGTTTTATGGCTTGCAGACAGGCTTGGTATTCCGCAGTCGCAGACAATGGCTTTCGGAGACAGTATGAACGATGAATCTATGATACGAAAAACAGCATACGGTGTGGCTATGTGTAACGGACTGGAATATATCCGGAATGCTGCGGGATTCGTGACGCGCCGGAACAATAACGAAGACGGTATTGCCGATTTTCTTGAAGATTTTGTGCTGTAGCCGGCTTTTGTCTCCATTATGAAAGCTTCTTTTGACAGATCAGGGATAGCGGGTTAGTATACATATATGAAAATATCTGAACTCGGCACTTTTATAGGTGCGCAGTGTATTCAAAATGATTATACCGACAATGATATAAAAAGCGTTTATACAGGAGATCTTTTAAGCGATATACTCGGTAATGCTGATGAGGGGTGTATTATTGTAACGATTCAGGCACACCGCAATACGATAGCTGTTGCATCAACAAAAGATTGTCCGGCGGTTATCCTGTGCAACGACCGTCCTGTGCCCGACGATATGATTACAGCTGCAGAACAGGAACATATAGCGGTGTTTCGTACAGGCAGAAATCAGTTTGAAGTAAGCGGAATGATGTACGACAGACTCGGCTGCGGCAGTAAGACCGATACAGGCGGAGCTTCCTGACGTGATAATCCGTGCAGATCTGCATCTCCATTCGTGCGTCTCTCCGTGCGGCGATCTGCTTATGTCGCCTGCAGCAATTGTTAAGACGCTCTGTGAAAAACATATACAGCTTGCAGCTCTTACGGATCATAATACATCACTGAACTGTCCCGCATTTGCTGCGTGCTGTAAAAGGGCGGGGATTGCCGCGTTATACGGAATGGAAGCACAGACTTCAGAGGAACTGCATGTACTCTGCCTGTTCCCTGTACTTCAGACAGCGATGGACTTCTGCAGTACGTGGTACGATTCTCTTCCCTCTGTTATCAATAAACCGGAGGTGACCGGAGATCAGGTGTATGTTGATGAAAACGACGAAATTGTGGGTCTGGTGGAAAAATATTTAATTATGTCTGCTCCGTATACACTTGATGAATGTGCAGAACAGGTTCATAAAGCCGGCGGCCTTGTTATTCCGGCGCATGTCGACCGTCCGTCATTTTCCATGATGAGCCAGCTCGGTGCGATAGTCGAAGGAAACTGGGACGCACTTGAATTTATGCGCCCGCAGATACTTCAGGAACAAAAAAAAAGGCAGCTTTCAAAAGACGTACAGTGCGGACACCTGAAATGCAGAGAACTTCCCGTCAGGCTTCCGCGTGCATATGCAGTTACGACCTCCTCAGACGCACATTATATAGAGCACATAGGCCGCCGCGCGTTTGAGCTGGATATTGGGAGTATACCGCTTATGAATAAAGACGGGACAACTAATCTTTCAGCAGTCCGCGCAGGGCTGGCGAAACGTGTAGTGCAGCCGTAAGTGATTCTGCTTCATGCAGTGCAGTGTCATTTTTCGTTTTACTTCCGTCTTTTTTAACTGCCCTGATCAGTAGATTTTTAGGAGTGTGCTCCATGTCGATGAACTCCAGTATCTGAACGCTGTATCCGGCATTTTCAAGATATTCCGCACGAAGGGCGTCCGTAACAAGTGCTGCAAAGCGTTCTTTGATAATTCCGTATTTCAGGAGTGGTATAAACGGTGTTCCCTGTTCTGCAGATATTGCCGCCTTATTTTCGTTAATCTGGCTGTTCAATTCATGCTGACAGCACGGCACACTGAGAATGACCGTACAGTTGTGTTTTACCGCGTAATCAAGTGCATAATCCGTTGCTGTATCGCAGGCATGAAGCGTTATCATTACGTCAGGGTCATGCGTGTAGGTATATTCTGCGATGTTGCCGACCGCGAATTTAAGTCCTTTGCAGCCAAGTTGTTCTGCAGTTTTGCTGCAGAAGTCTATTACATCTTTTTTTAAATCAAGACCGGTAATCTCAACAGCAATTTTCTTTATTTCTGTAAGATAATAGTATACAGCAAACGTCAGGTACGATTTTCCGCAGCCAAAATCTACAATGCGTACCGGGTGTCCTTTTGTGGCAGCTTTCTGAATATCAGGCAGTACATCGTCGATGAATTCCAGAAAGCGGTTTATCTGGCGGAATTTGTCGTACTTTGAAGCAATTACTTTTCCTCCCGACGTCATAACACCAAGCAGTACAAGAAAAGGAACGGGAGTTCCTTCCTGAATCAGATAATTTTTTATATGATTGAAACCTTGTTCTGTGTCGGTATGTGGACAGGTGGAATTCCCATACAGAAATTGTTCATGCGCTGCCGGCTTTGTAGTACCTGCAGTCTGACAACTGCGTACAGGTTTTCTGAGCGTTGTGACTTCACCCCTTTTGTTTGCAAGGATGGTAATTTCCTCCGTATCAGTACGTTCAATACAGTTTTTAAATGTACTTCCTGTATGTTTTTTCAAAAACTCCGCAAGCTGTTCTTCTGTAAATTGATCATGAAAAGCCTGCTTTTCAGTAAATGATTCAACAAACCAGGTACATCCGGCCGATGAACTGTTTACCCGTATTTTAATCCTCTGGTACGGTCTTCCGAGTATGGCTTCTATATTTTTTACAGGTTTCGAAAGGGATACAGACAGAATCATGGTATGAGTATACTCTTTTAGGGAAAAATGATATAGTTAATTATATGGGAAAGTGTCTGGTCTTTGTGAATCAGAAGGGCGGTGTCGGAAAGACAACCTCTGTGATTAATATTGGTGCATATATCGCGCTCGCTGGTAAAAAAGTTCTGCTTGTTGATTTTGACTCGCAGGGCAATATGTCCAGTGGTGTCGGCGTGTCTAAAGAGAAGCCTACTATATATGAACTTATTGCAGAACTTGCCCGTCCTGAAGAAGCTGTAAAACATACAAGTGTGGATAATCTCGATGCAATAACAGCGTCGATTGATTTGTCGGGGGCTGCTATTGAACTTGTTGACCAGGAAGGCCGCGAGTTTTTTTTAAAAAAGGTTCTTGCACCTTTACGCGACAAATACGATTACATTCTTATAGATTGTCCGCCGTCACTCGGTATTCTTACGCTGAACGGTCTGGCTGCAGCCGACGCTGTTCTTGTTCCCATGCAGTGTGAATATTTTGCTTTGGAGGGAATTACATTGCTGCTTCAGACGGTAAAAAAAGTACAGCAGGGAATAAACCGTGATCTTGTTATCGGCGGTATTTTTTTTACTATGTACGATTCCCGTACACGTCTGGCGCAGGATGTGGTTACTCAGGTAAAATCATATTTCAAAGATGTTGTGTTCAATACGATTATTCCGCGCAATGTCCGTCTCTCGGAAGCTCCTTCCCGCGGGCTTCCTATTTGTAAATATGATCCGCTTTGTGCGGGTGCTGTAAGTTACAAAAGGCTTGCAGAAGAGGTAATACGTCGTGGCTAAAACAGGCGGACTTGGACTTGGCAGAGGTCTTGATGCGCTTATGGATGCATCGCAGACAGCCGAAATCCACCAGATAGAACATGCAGAAACCTCTTTATCCGGTGCATCCACGACTGCATTGAAACTTCCGGAAGGTATCGAAGTTGATGATGACGGTGGGTTGTGGGTAGACCCGGGACTGTTGCAGCCGAACCCGAAACAGCCGCGTACCGAGTTTAACGCACAGGCGATGGAAGAACTGGCAGATTCCATCAAAGAGCATGGTATTGTTCAACCGATTATTATTGAGCCCGCAGACGGGAAAAAATTTTATATTATTGCCGGTGAACGCCGTACGCGTGCTGCAAAGATGGCAGGCCTTACAAAAGTACCGGTCCAGCTCAGACGGTATAACGACCAGAAAAAACTTGAAGTAGCACTGATTGAAAACATCCAGCGGGCGGATCTGAATCCGATTGAAGAAGCTACAGCATATTATAATCTTATGCAGATGGGAGATCTGAGTCAGGATGAAGTGGCTCAGAGGGTAGGTAAAAAGCGTTCAACTGTTGCTAATGCCATGCGCCTCTTGAAATTACCGGAAGATATGCAGAAATCGCTTATCAACGGACAGTTGTCTGCAGGGCATGCACGGGCGCTGCTTTCTGTAGTTAACCCTGCCGATCAGCGCGTACTTTTCGGCAGAATTGTCGGAGGCGGTCTTTCTGTACGGGAAGCGGAAGAACAGGCAGGAGTGCTCAACAACGGCGGACGTGCAGCCGACGTAAAGAAAAAACAGAAAAAGACAGTAAAGAAAGATCCTGATATTCTCGCAATTGAACAGAAATTTCTAGAAAAACTTGGTACCCGCTGCCTGCTTAACGGCACGCTGGAAAAAGGTTCGATCGAAATAGATTATTTCAGCCGTACGGATCTTGATCGTTTGTATAACCTTATTACCGGTTCAGATTGATTTTTTATTTTTTAACTTTTATTGCACCCAGTATTCTGCCTATGGAATCGTGAATAGAAAGGCGTGTCGTAAAGTCGCCTGAAGTTGGTGATTTATTTATGAGCACGAGTTTATTTCCGTTGTAGTAATCAACTAATCCTGCTGCCGGATATACGGAAAGAGACGTACCTCCGATTATAAGCATGTCGGCATTCCGTATGGCTCTCACAGCTCCTTCCATACAAGCTTCGTTAAGACATTCTTCATAAAGTACAACGTCCGGTTTTACGATGCCGCCGCATTTTGTGCAGTGAGGAATTCCATCAGGACTGCCTGCGCTGTCCGCAATAAAATCAATGTCGTAAAATGCATGGCAGTTCATACAGAAATTACGCAATGTACTGCCGTGCAGTTCAAAAACATTTCTGCTGCCTGCCGCCTGATGCAGACCGTCTATATTTTGTGTTATTACAGCACGTAATTTTCCCGCCTTTTCAAGTTCAGCAAGTTTTATATGAGCCGCATTCGGTTTGATGCCTTTTATTATAAGTTTTTCGCGGTAAAACCGGTAGAATTCGGCGGGTTTTTCGTCAAAAAAACTTCTGCTTATTATCTGTTCCGGAGGATACTGCCATTTCTGATTATACAGACCGTCTGTACTGCGGAAATCGGGGATGCCACTTTCTGTCGAAACTCCGGCACCTCCAAAAAATACAATATTATGACTTGAATCGATAAGTTTTTGAAGCTCTTCAACGTTTTCATCAAAAGATTTATCACTCATGTACTCAATTATATACCCTTTTTAGGAAAAGAAACTTATTTTCTGAGGCGAATACTGTAGAATTTATTTTTTTTCCCGATAATACTTATGTAGCTATTTGACAAATCTCTAATATCTGTAATAATTGGTGTTGTACAATTATGTAAGAGGAGTAGTTGTGATGCTCTTTAATAAAAAGTTATTTGCATTTTGTTTCCTGTTTGCAGCGTTTTCTTTTATTTGCGTGTATGCGCATGGTTCTAAAGATATAGAAGAAAAAAATGTAACCAATCTGGACAGCTGGCAGGAATCATTCGATTTGACCGGCAGAAAACCCGGAAAATACAATATTATGATTACTGCAACCGATCTTGGCGGTAACCAGGCTGTTGAAGGGCCGTATAATATTTATGTTGATCCAAAATCCGATCTTCCCGTTTGCGGTATTACCAATCCTCATCAGGATATGCGTGTTGTAGGCAACCTGAATATTGTAGGAACGTGTGTTGATGATGACGGTGTAGATCATGTTGATCTTATTCTTGACGGCGATAAAGAACATACAGTACGGGCAGAAGGAAAAGAATTCTGGTCATATTACCTTGATACGAAGATTCTTCCCGAGGGAAAGCATTCTATTGAAGTAATCGGTACTGATATAAACGGTCTTCCGGGGAATCCTGTATCGATTACCTGGAACCTTGACCGCCGCCAGCCGGTAACTACTGTTGAAAATTACGGAATGGGAACGCTTATTTCCGGCAGTGTCAAATTTAAAGGGACAATCAGTGACGGAAACGGTATCAAATCCCTTTCCTACTCACTGGATAATGGTGAAACATTCCTTGATACAAAAATTATCGAGAACAAAAAAGCCGGTAACTGGACATTTGACATACCGGTCGATACAAAGAAGTATACGGACGGTCCGTCTGTGATCTGGTTTAAGGCTACAGACAACGCAGGTAGTGAAGGGATTTATTCATTTCTTTATTTTATCGACAACACAAAGCCCGATGTAAAGATTGTCATTCCAGGGCTGAAAGAACCACAGAATGGAAAATTTGCTGTTGCAGGATATGCAAAAGACAAGCTGGGCATAACAAAACTTTCCTGGATTTTCGGTGATCAGAAAGGTGATTTTGATCTTATTCCGGGTAATCCGTATTGGTCGATTGAATTTGATACAACCGGTTCGAAAGATAAATCACGCAAATTTACGGTTTCTGCAACGGATCTTGCAGGCAACGTTATAGACGTTTCACAGATGATAGAACTTGATCAGGAACTTGACAAGCCTGTTGTTACGATTTCCGAACCGACCGCGGAAACGAATATAGATGAAAACGGAGATGTTTTTGTACGGGGTATCGCCACTGACGACGACGGTGTGCAGTCGGTTCGTTACAGTCTGGATGACGGAGAAGAGCAGTCACAGGATACAAAAGGTGTATTTTATGCGAAGCTCGGTTCAGGTGCAGATTTGAAAGCCGGTAAACATACCGTAAAGGTTACCGCAGTCGACATAAACGGAGTTGCCGGAAATCCAGTGAACGTTACATTTACGGCAGAAGGTGCTTCTCCTGCGTTCAGCGCGGCGGAATTAACGACAGGTAAGGAAATTAAGGATGCAGTTAATGGTGTGGCTGTACATCCTGAAGCAGGCACGTTGTATTCGACAACGGCTTCGTCGACGTGTGGTATTACAAAAATTACCTGGAAACTGGCATGGGGTACTGACGGCAGCGAGGTTCATGATCAGGTTATAAAAAATGCACTGTCAGTCCCGGTCACAATTCCGATTTCACCTGATTTCCCGGAAGGTATGGTGCAGGTTTCTGTCGTTGCGGAAGATATTTACGGGCGCACGACAGAGCAGCGTACACTTCTGTCGGTTGCCGATCTGTCTGTTGTTAAAAGTGATACGCCGCATCTAGTATTCAGCGACAGTACTGTTGATGAATACGGTGTTATTAAACTGAATAAGGAATTTCCTGCAAGCGGTTACTTTACAGGAGGGAATGCATCAAAGGTTGAGATTGTTCCAAAGACACCTTTTGCGGCTGCACAACTGAACGGTAACTGTATTATACTGTCTGCCGGCGATGCGGTCGGTTCGTCTGCTCCGGTAAAAGTTCGTGTAACCACAGATCAGGGGCTGTCGTATGAGTCTCAGGAACTTACCTTTAAATCGGATACAGCTGTTCCGGCAATTATAATAAATGGTGCGTCTGATAAAACAGCAATCGACGGCGCTTCGGGGCCGGTGAAAGTGAGCGGTACTGTATCATGCATAACGGGAATCGGTTCTTTCGGTTACCGGATGCTTGCAGTGAATGCTTCCGTCGATGAAGCTGGATTCGTTTCCGGTGCAAAGGCTGCTTCTGTGCCGTCTGAAATAACTCCCGTTAAATTTGATAAAGACGGTTCATTTTCTGTTGATTTTAATGCCTCGTCGTATGGACCTGGTATGTATGTGCTTGAATTTGAAGCAGCAAGTGCCGGCGGAAACAGTTCGGCCGCCGCTGTTTGTATAAGTAATATACCTCCTCTTCCGGAAGGAAACGGGAAAAAAACGGTAAAGGCAAAAGCACCCATGACTGTCTGGCTCGACAGTTTTGACACATATTATACAGTGGTCTATCAGGGAGATGCCGGACAGAATTTCGGCGTATTCCGCCGCAGTGATATGAAGACAGGTGCGAATCAGCTGACAGCCGGTTCGTCAAAATATACAGCAAAAAAAACTGCACAGCTTGATGCCTTTATTGCACAGGTTGATGATCAGCCGTATGAGAGCGGCATGAATGTTGTCGTAGGACGTCCGGGGTCAAAAGAAGTACCCGGAAAAATGACTGTAATAGTTGATACAGGAGACGTTGTGTCCTCTGTTTCATATGAATTTTCCGGTGACGACATACCGGGAGGAGACATAATACAGAGCGGTACTGCTAAATTACTAAAACCCGGAAAAGACAGTGAACGCTGGACTGCAGAAATTCCGCTTGTAAAACTACCTGTACGTATGACGAATGTAAAAATTACAGTCAAAACAGGGTCGTTTACAAAGGAATTGCGGGGAACAATTGCCGTTGTGCGCCCAGTCGATTCGTCCCGGATTGACGACAGACGTGCCGTATATCCGATGCCGTGCAGCGGGACCGGATATGATACAGCTGCAAATACATACCTTATGATGCCGGGGCAGTCCATTATATTTTATGCAAACGTTCCCCTGCCTGTAACCGCGGCACTTGTCGCTCCCGAAAACGGTCTGGCTGTCTCAACTGCAGGAAATGCAGTAACATTAACTCCGTCTGCTGAAGGCAGCTTTAAAAATATTGCCGTGAAAGTGACTGACGGACAGGGTGTTTCATATACGTCTCCGGCAGTGAATTTTATCGTAGATGCTGGTGCTCCGGATATTCACATAGAAACGCCCGCACTTTACGACTGGGTAAAAAATACTATAAAAATATCAGGCACTGCTGCTGATTCAAGTGGAATCAAAACGGCAGAGTACTCAATTGACGGTGGAAAAGAATGGACCCCGTTTACGCTGCCTAAGAAAGCTTCTGCAGGTGTTACATTCAGTGCTGATGTCCCTCTTACAGATATAAACGACGGTCTGGTACGAATTGATATACGGACATACGATAACGGCGGGCACTCTGGCTGTGCGCGTACAGCAGTATATAAAGATACAACACCCCCTCAGGTACAGGTTGTTCTGCCGCTTGATTCCGATGTTGTTAATGGGGACAATCTTATTGCATTTATTGCCAGGGATACTGTCGGGATTGATAAGGCGTATTATGTGGCTCCGCCTGTTGCCGTTAAGAAAGGTCAGGCTGCACAGCCGCAGAAACGTAATGAACTTACTGTTGAACCGCTTATAGTAACACATGTCGGAACAACAGATCAGCCTATAGACGATGCAATGTCGTTTGAGTTTACCGACTATGCAGGAAATACAGCATCTGTTGAATCATGGAAATTCAGTATAGATGCTGAATCTGATCTGCCGCGCGCAGAAATTCACCTGCCGTCGGATAATGAAGTTATTACACGCGACTTTACAATATCCGGTGTCGTCTATGACGACGACGGGCCGTCGAATATCTGGTATAAAATCGACAACAACGAGTATCAGAAACTGCCTGATGCAGGAACAAGTTTTTCTATCGACGTACCGCTTTCTTCCATGACGGATAACGAGCATACGGTAACAGTTTATGCAGTCGATATTAACGGTGTAAAAGGTCCTGAAACCGTACGCCGTTTCCGCATATCTCTTGAAGAGCCCAAGGGAGCTGTAACGGAACCGACGATTGATACGTCGGTGAAAGGTGTTATTCAGATAAAAGGTGTCGCAAGTGACAAAAACGGTATTGCAAAAGTTCAGGTGTCGCTCGACAATGGTAACAGCTACAATGATGCTCTTGGTACAGAGAACTGGGTGTATACTGTAGATACCCGCGCGATTCCCGACGGGACGCAGGTTGTATTTATAAAAATAACGGATAATTACGGTATTACCGGACTTTATTCAAGCCTTGTCAATATTGATAATATCAGTCCGGAACTTTCTCTCGAACTGCCTCTTGATGATTCAAAAACGACAGGGACACTGTTTTTCTCAGGGTATGCATTTGATAATACCGCTATTACCGATATGTATATTACTGTACGCAGTCTTGAACAGAAGTCGGTAAATAAGGAATTGTCGCACGTTGAGATGCCACCTGACAGAATAATTACGCACGTACTTGATATCTCAAGCCTTGACAACGGATTTTACAATATTGAGCTTACCGGAAAAGACAAAGCCGGAAATGTTACCAGGGTAAGCCGCAATATTGAACTTGATAAGACACGTCCGCTTGCATCTGTCGATTTACTGTATCCGTTTGACGGTGAGCATAAACAGGGTGTTTTTAACATTTACGGGCAGGCTGCAGCGGAAAAAACTATAACGAATCTGGTGTTATATATAGATGATAAAAAAATTACTGACGGCAAAGTTACATCAAGCGGATTTTTCAGTTTTGCAGTTACTCCTGAAGACCTTACCGCAGGAACGCATACATATCATATAGATGCAACTATAGACGGTAAAAGTGTAATACAGTCAAGAAAACAGACAGTGTTTTATTCACCTGTTGGCCCGTGGATTACTGTTGATAATTTTACCTACGGCGACTTTGCTATGAACCGCCCGTATATAAAAGGTACTGCAGGATATTCAATCGATGAGGACGAGATGCTTTTTTCAAAGACAAAAGAAGCAACGAAAGAACAGAAACAGGTTGTTGCAGAAAAGAAAGTTGCGTTTGTTGAGTTGAGTTTTGATAACGGTAAGACATTTATACCTCTTTCTACGAGTGAAAAATGGTATTACCGTGTCGAGAATCAGGATATTAGTGAAGGTTATCATTTCCTGCTTCTCAGGGCTACAATGAAAAACGGTGAAACGGCAATTACACGGATTATTGTCCAGATTGACAATACGAAGCCGTATATAAAACTGATCTCTCCGGGGATGGGAGGCAGATATAATCAGCAGCTTGGTTTTTCGGGGCTTACAAGAGATGATGTTGAACTAAAAAGTGTAAAACTTGCACTTCGTAAAGGTGATAAAGCGTCGTATGAGGTGCCGTCGTTTATTCAGGGTTTGTATCTGGACTGGCATTTCTGGGGTGCAACCCTATACGATATAGGCGCCGGCCTTACATTCTTTGACGACAACGTAAAACTGCAGTTCCAGTGGGGACAGTTTACGCAGGTCCAGCGCGATATATTTTCGCAGACAGAAATGCGCTATGGTGGCGATAGTGTTCTGGGTATAAAAATTCTTGCCAACGTCGGTCATCTTCCGTTCAGTTATTTCTTTGGCCATGACTGGGAATGGTTGTCTGCAAATTTTGTAATCGGTGCTGATTTTTCACGTTTTAATGAGACAAACAGTGGTAAAGCGCAGGTTTTGAGTGCATTGCTCGGCCAGATTGAATTTCCCCGCGTGACCATACCGAACATAAAGATGTTCCGGACATTCTCGCTGTATACAGAAGGTTCAATATGGTTCATACCTACGGATATTTCAAGCACGGTTGATATTCAGAATATGGTATTCCAGATTGCAGAGGGAATACGTATGAATGTATTCTAAGACCCCGCTGAAAAAACGCAATGGACGATAAAGATATAGGAGACCGGATTTTGAAAAAACAGATGATTATTAAGCAGCTGATTCTACTATTACTGATCTGTACAGGATGGGGAGTTATTCCGATGTCCGCAGTCGACAGTTCAATAAGCGGAGCATATAAACAGGTCGATGCGGCTTTTATTAACCATTCAGATATAGAACTTGATACTGTCTTACATGGAGAACAGGAGAACAGTAATTATGATTTGATTGAAGCGTATACCATGAAAAAAATACGCAGACTTGTTATTTCAAATGATTTTAAATTTGCAGAGCAGACGATACTTGTCGTTATAGACAATAATCTTGAAAATACGGAAGCTGTGGAAATGTATGCGGAAATTCAGGATTCACTTGAAAAACAGGAAGCATATGAAAAACAGCAGGAAGCAAAGAGAATTGCCGAAAATGAACGCATAGAGCGTGAAAAAGAAGCACAGCGGACAAAAGCTGATAAAGAATTTCAAACTGCAAAGACCGCTGCAGGAAAATCAGTGTATATTACAGGAAAAGAAGAAAAATATTCTTCTGCATATTGGAATGCATGTTTTGGACTTGCAGGTTTTACGCTTATTTCCGAAACTCCGGATGATTACAGTTCTCTGCGGTACGGGTTGTCTGCTGCGTTTACATATGAATATGAAATGCAGCAGAAATATGTATTTGGTCTTGATTTTTCAGCAGAAGGAATCATTCTGCCGTTGTATAATGATGATAAGACAATGCTGGGATCTGTCAAACTGGCCCCGAAAATGAGTTTTGTCGGTTTCAATAAAAAAATTTTCCTTCGTGCCGGATTTGCAAGTCTGGTGACCGCTGCCTCGGGATCAGTAACCGTACTACAGGGAAGTTTTTTAACGCCTTTTGCAGGGGTCGGATTCAGCCATGTAAACCTTGGGAATATGGTACTTTCCGGTTTTTATGATTATTATCCCGGGCATTTGTTCTATAAGGATATCAATTCTGCAATGGGGACCGGGTTCAATATTGCTTTGCCGATTGCGGATTTGGAGCGGATAAAGCTTAAATTTAATGTTGGATTAAATGATAGTCTGTACATAAAAAATGAAGGCATAGAGAATCATGCCGGTATAATTTTTGCAATTGGAGTTGAAAATGTTACAAAATAAAAAACTGCTGTGGAAAATATTTTTAGGTTTTATCCTTACTGCTCAAATATTTGCTTCAACTGCGGAACTGGCTGGGAAATATCTTGATAAAGCGAACGATGCATATGAAAGCGGCAATGTAACAGGCGCGTATAAATATGTAAATCAGGCAATGACGCTTACAAAACAGAACGGCATCCCTGCAAATATTATTTACGTTGCACAGTCAATATATACGAAGAAACTGCAGGCAATCAGGAAAAACAAAGATTACATTGATCTTGTTGATGTTAAATCGAGTATCGAGCAGTTTCCCGATGTAGAAAATAATACTATAAAAAAACTTATTGCCCAGATAGAGGCCGAAGAGCAGCAGGCAAAAGATAATCAGCAGAAGGCGCAGATGAACGCACAGCTGGAGGAACAAAAAGCGGCCCGCACAGACGAACAAAAAAGATTCGATCAGCAGCAGACTATGATAAAGGAACAGCAGAAAGAAGTAAGTAAAAATCAGGTGGAACTTATCAATAAACTTGATACCGGAATGCAGAACCTGAATTCCGGTCTTACTGCTTCTGCTCAGGAATCAAAGAATACAAGCCACATAATGATGATTGCGATATTCGTTATTGCAGCGTCTATTATGGTTGTAATTCTTATTATAATTGTTA
This sequence comes from Treponema sp., assembly GCA_041669845.1. Taxonomy (GTDB): domain Bacteria; phylum Spirochaetota; class Spirochaetia; order Treponematales; family Treponemataceae; genus Treponema_D. The sequence goes on along the minus strand of JBAYAJ010000006.1, from coordinate 18,687 downwards.
TTGCTCATGCGGGATTCCGGCATCAGCAGATGCAGCAGCAGCAGTACGTAGAGGCATTCAAACTTCTTGCACAGAATCAGAATCAGACGAACAAACTTATGCTCGGAGGTGTAACCGATTTATATGGGGGAAACGGTCTGAAATCTGCAGGAAGTTCCCGCTGGGGTATGGATGCACTTCCTGAACCGGAAGAAACGTCGGAAGAAAAAACGGAAATGCGCGATCTTGCTGCAAAATGTGAAGACCTGGGAACAAAAATTGATCAGGCGACAAACCGTAAGAACAATTCGAAAAATGTAAGTGAACTTGTTTATAAACTCGCTATGGCACTTGGACTCAGACAGCGGGAGGCGATGGTTTTCTTCTGTGCGTCGATGGTGTACGATGCAGGCTTTCTCGCCGTAAATCAGGAGCTGCTTTCTGCCGAGACGCTTACAGATGAAGAACGTTTACAATTAAGACAACATGTAAACTTGGCGGATAAATACCTTCAGTTTGTGCCTAAGCGGTACTGGGAAGTGTTTTCGGATGCTGCAAATAAACATCACGAAAATATGGACGGATCCGGATATCCGGATGGTCTGAAAGGAGAAGCGATACCGCAGATTGCACGTCTTATACGTGTTGCGGAAAGTTATATCTCTCTTTCAAGTAAACGCAGTTATCACGAAATTAACGATAAAGAAACGGCTATTGTAAAGCTTAAGGAGGAGCCGGATATGTATGATCCTGATGTCGTAGAGGCACTTGAATCTATCATATAAACTTTACAGGAATTTTGCCGATAATCGAAGCATGACAGTTTTGCTTTTTATCTTATCCTTGTTGTTTTTTGCTCCTGATAAAGTATATGCTCAGGATATGAAACCTTTATACAAACTCCCTGAAACAATTGTTGGTTCCGTCGATATTTCAAGGGAAAGTCCGTTTTTTATTGCCGGTTCGGACAAGGGACTGTATCGGATTTCAGACAATAATATTGCAGTTCCTTTATGGACTGCCGGAAAAGTCGAACAGATTCTCCGTACAGTCGTTTCCCGTAATGACGGGAAGCTCAAGGAATGCTGGTATTTTCGTACTTCGGAGGGAATTTTATACAGTGAAGATCTTACTCATTTTGAGCTTCGCAATGAAGGGCTTTCATTCTTAACGATAAAGCAATATGACGGCAAAACAACGACTTTTGTAAAACAGATTGCAATGCTCAGAGATCTGTGTGCTGATCCGATGAATCAACTTTGCCTTGTAACTGCAACGGAAAACAGCGTATACATTACCCGTGACGGCGGAAGGAAATGGACTTCGCTTGGTTCGACAAGCGAGGCTACTCCGGGAATGAAAGCTGTCGCAGCTGCAACTATGCCGGACGGAGAGCTTGCGGTTTTTCTGTCTCACCCTATTTTCGGGCTTTCATATATGCTGCCCGACGAAAAAGATGCCCGCTGGATCGACGTTTCGAGTGGTATAAAAATCATGAATTCACTTACATCTACGGATGAAATTGCTGATATTTATCCTATGCTCAGAACCCGGGCAGACGGTACGAAATATATAGAACTGTATTTTTCACAAACATTTTTACCGTACATATATAAATTCGACTGGGATAAAAAAGCTGCAATATGCATATACAGTGGTGATCAGCCAAGCGGGACAATCGACGGTTTAACTGATATAGATGGTACGCTCATTTTTATGCAGAATGAAACGCTTGGTTCTCTGGATGTCAATACTCTTACGAGTCCCGGAGTTCCGGTTAATTTTAAACAGTGGAAGCGTGATCTGTCATGTGTACCGGGAACAGTTAATGCGACATGGATTCCGCAGAGTAGAAGCGGATTTTCCAAAGGTATTCTGCTTAATGAATTGTGGCTGCTGTATCCAGGAACAATCAATACCACCTATGCAGTTAAGGCGAACGGCAGAAAGTGTATATATGTCTCGGCTTATCAGTGCAGAGAACAGGCAGGAATAGATAAATTCCGGAAAATAATAAAAAGCAATAATTTGAATGCTCTGGTCATAGACATGAAAGACGATTACGGATTTTTACGGTATGATACACACGATCCGCTTGTTATGCAGAAAGGCCGTACGTCGCAGTATGCGGTAAATCTTGATCATTTTGTTTCGGAGTTCAAAAAAGATAATGTGTATCTTATCGCCCGCATTGTTGTATTCAAAGATAAGAATTTGTCAAAATATGATGACGGAAGATATGCTGTGTGGGATAATTCAACGAATGCACCGTGGACCGGCATAAAGTCATATGATACTGTAAAGGATGATACGACCGGCGAAATAACCGGTTCGACAGTAAATTATTACGACGAAAACTGGGTGGATCCGTATTCACCGGAAGTGTGGGAATATAATATTGCGATAGCAAAAGAACTCGTTTCCCGGGGATTTGATGAAATCCAGTTTGACTATATACGGTTCCCGACAGACGGTTTGAACCTTAAAAAAGCTGTGTTCCGCTGGTACAGTCCGGGTATGAGTAAAGAAAGCGCGCTTATTTCTTTTTTGTCGTATGCCCGCAGAAATCTTGACGTACCGATTGGAATCGATATTTACGGTGCAAACGGATGGTACCGCAGCGGAACGCGTACCGGGCAGGATGCAGAAATGCTTGCTGAATACGTCGACGTTATTTCTCCGATGTTTTATCCAAGCCATTTTGAACAGGAATTCATGAATTGTCCGCCGTATCCTGACCGTCCGTACCGGATTTATTTTTACGGAACATACCGTACGACGGTTATGACGCGTAACCGGGCTATAGCACGTCCCTGGGTGCAGGATTTTAAATTGAATGTAAGTTATGATCGTCAGTATTATGGACCTGATTATATTCAGAAAGAAATTTTCGGAGTACGCGATTCTGTTAACCGCGGATATTTATACTGGAACAACGCAGGTGATTATGATTACCTGCAGCCGGACATTACTGCTGAATCAAAGTATCCGGGTACTGCTCCCGAAGCTGCGGCAAAATATCGTAAGCCTGCGATCGGAACGGCTGTAAAGCCTCCGTTTACAGATGAAACGCTTTCTGTGCTCGACAGCATACTTCAACAGGATAAGCGGAATACTGCAGGTACTGGTGTGTATACACCATTTTTAATGGTACCATTTTCTCATACGAGGTAACACAGAAAATCTATGTCGGAAAAATATACTCCTGATGAACCGATTGCCGCAATTGCAACAGCGCTTTCTCCGGCAGCGCTCGGTATAGTACGAACTTCCGGTAAGGGATGTATTGAACTGGTCGGGAAAGTATTTTCCCGGCCGGCAGCGCTGAACAAAGCAGCCGGTTATACCATCGTGTACGGCTGGCTTATGGACGATACCAAACGGATTGATGAAGTGCTTGTTTCTGTATTTCGTGCACCAAAGAGTTTTACCGGCGAAGATATGGTTGAAATTTCATGTCACGGAGGGCCGTCTGTCGTGACTGCTGTACATAAACTGCTGCTTGCCCACGGATTCCGACAGGCAGAACACGGCGAATTTACATTCCGTGCATATATCAACGGAAAAACGGATTTGACGAAAGCCGAGGCTGTACGCGAAATTATCGACAGTCGTACAGATGTGTCAAGAGGACGTGCCGCCGGCCGGCTTGCCGGATCTCTGTACGAAGAAATCGATTCGATTAAAAAATTATTAATCGATACGCTTGCGGCCGTAGAAGTGGAAGTTGAATATCCGGAGGACGAAGAAACAATATCGAATACATTTGACCGCGCCGATATTGAAAAGGCTGTTGTTTCTCTTCAGATTCTTGCCGATTCATGGAAAAGTGAAAAATTATATCAGGACGGTGCACGGGTTGTTCTCTGTGGAAGAACAAATGCCGGAAAATCAAGTTTGTTCAATGCGATACTGAAGGAAGACCGTGCGATTGTTTCTGCCGTTCCGGGAACAACGCGCGACTGGCTTGAAAGCTGGGCAAGCTTTGACGGCATTCCGGTGCGCCTGTTCGATACTGCCGGACTCCGCGAAACGACGGATGTTGTTGAAAAACAGGGGGTGGAACTTACACATTCACTTACTACCGATGCTGATATTGTACTCTATATTATAGACACAGACTGCGGACTTTCCAGTGACGACGAAAAGTTCCTTTTGCAGTGCAGAGAACCGGTCGTCGTCGTCTGGAATAAATGCGATAAATCCGGCGGGCGGAAAATGCTTACAGCCGGGCAGAAGAAACGTATAAGCTGTTTTAAGACAGAAGTATATGTAAGTGCAAAAAGCGGTGCCGGTATTACCGATTTGCTGAAATCGGTAAAGAGCATTCTGACTGACGGGATGGATACAGAACGTATTCAGGCGGGACTTGGTTCTGCCCGTCAGAAAGCGGCCGTCGAGGATGCACTTGAGAGTGTAAAACATTCACTTGTCAGTGCCGATGAAAATTATACGCTTGATGCGGTAGTGCAGGATTTGGAAGATGCACTTGAATCTCTCGGCGAAGTTACCGGGGAGGTAACTCCGGACGATGTTCTTGGCAGTATTTTCAGTCACTTTTGTGTCGGAAAATAATTGCGCTGATAGTAAGGGTCTCTGGTTATTTGTACATTATCTGGGAACGAAGTGCCCGTGCAAAATCAGTACGAACCGAATCGTCGCTGAATGCAGCGTCTGCAAGCCCCGGCAGGGGTACACCAGAAGCGGCAACCCAGTAACGTACGTCATCTGCCTGCCTGTCCGGTACACGGCTGTCTGCCTGTACCGGAGCAAGTCCTGTGGCGCGGCTTATTTTTTCCTGTTTGTCTTTTGCAAAAGCCTTAATTATATATGTTCCCTGTTTGTTTTTGCGCAGGGGTATGATAAAAATCAGAGGCGATGTAAAATTTCTGGCAGAAGCATCGGGAGACGACGGATAGTATTGTGAATCATAGTTGTTGATGTTCTGCGGTGCGATAGTTCTATGTTGTGTAAGTGTCAGAAATGAAATTGCGCAGAACCCGTTTTCCATAAAGGATTTTACATCAGAAATTTTCATATGAAAAATTTCCGGATACAGTATGCCGTCTTTGTACCAGCTGGAAAGCATCCGGTCAGTCATGTACAGCGGAGATTCCTGCGAACTGCATAAACCGGATATAACAGACTCAAAATCCATTTCTGTATCTTTACCTGCTGCAATTGATTCCCTTATTTTTAAAACGATATTGTCCCATGCAGCTTTTACCTGCAGTGCTTCACAGAGTGCACCGGTGATATTAATAAGTTCGCGGTCATCCCCTCCGGCCATTATAACCGGGGCTGTTATTTTTCCGTGCATGCTTCGTGCAAATTTATCTATATCCGCCCATGAATCAAGCGATGCGTAACCGGAATCCCTCATTAATGACCTGTTGATGTCAATCTCATAATTATTAATCAATATCGGCACGGCAAGTACAGCACCTTCTGTATTGATGGGTGCAGCCATGCGTGCGGAACTTATCATCCCGTCGAGAACAGCATGAGGCAGCGCTGCTTTATTTTTTTCTACTGTCAGAACTGCAGCTGAAACAGCCTTGCCGCCGGAAGTAAAAAGAATATCGGCTTTTTTACCGTATTTCAGCTGAGTATCAAGTGGTTTTGAAGCATTGTACGTAATAATAGTAAAATCAGCCAGTTCGGAACTGATTGCCCTTTGTGTCGATTCTGGCAGCCCATAGAATGCCGCAACCGGTTTCCGGAGATGCATACCGATTACTAAAACAGAGGCAGTCATGATTGCCACCGCAGCAATTATGACTGCAATGAGCAGCAGCTTTTTAGAGGATATTTCTTGAGCTGCCGTCCGTACGGCAGCAGTCTTTTTGTTGGTTTTTTTGCTCATAGTAATGTTATATCATAATGAAGACGTATTTTCTACTTGAATGACATTTTACAATATTATAAACTTATCAGATATTGTAATCAGAGGTGATTTATGTGCGGAATTGTAGGATATGTTGGAAATAAGCAGGCTACACCCATTCTTATTAGTTCTTTGAAGAAGCTTGAGTATCGAGGGTATGATTCGGCAGGGATCGCAATTCTTGACGGTGAAAATATACTTGTGCGGAAAGCGAAAGGCGCACTCAAAGTTCTTGAACAGCTGATTGCAGGTGAGACAATAAAAGGGTCCATAGGAATCGGTCATACCCGCTGGGCAACGCATGGCGAACCGAGTGATATAAATGCGCATCCGCAGACGAATGTTTCAGGAACAATTGCTGTTGTTCATAACGGGATTATTGAAAATTATGCAAAACTGAAGGCCTGGCTCCAGACTCAGAACGTTGTATTCCGCAGTCAGACAGATACCGAAGTTATTGCCCATCTTATTAACTATAACTATGAACAGAGCGGAGATCTGTTTCAGGCAGTCCTTGCAACACTGAGCAGGCTGGAAGGTTCGTATGCACTTGCTGTTATCTGCAGCGATTATCCGGACCGCATTATATGCGCACGTAAGGAATGTCCTCTTGTAGTCGGACTTGGTAAGGGCGAAAACTTCATCGCATCGGATGTACCTGCTTTACTTGAGCATACCCGCGAAGTGTATTTTCTTGACCAGAATGAAATGGCTGTTCTGTATACTGACCATGTTGATTTGTTCAAATCAAAAACCGGTGAAAAAATTATCCGCGATCCGTATCACGTTGACTGGGATGTTTCTGCTGCAGAGAAGGGTGGATATCCCCATTTTATGCTCAAAGAAATTCATGAACAGACGAAGGCTCTTACCGATACAATGCGTCCGCGTCTTGAAAAAGACGGAAACGGCACAGTATCCGATATTAAATTCGATGAAGTTTCGTTCGGTGATGAATGGAGAACAGCACAGCGGATCATCATTACGGCATGCGGCACAGCATACCATGCAGGAGTTGTAGCTAAGTATGCTTTTGAAAAATTAGCCCGGCTTCAGGTTGATGTCGATGTTGCTTCTGAATTCCGTTACCGGAATCCTATTATTCATAAAGACGATATTTTTATTGTCATAAGCCAGTCGGGTGAAACTGCGGATACACTTGCGGCACTGCGTCTTGCTAAATCAGCAGGCGTTAAGGTTATAGCAATTACGAACTGTGTCGGTTCAACAGTTTCCCGCGAGGCTGATGAAGTCATTTATACGTGGGCCGGACCTGAAATTGCCGTTGCTTCAACAAAAGCCTATACAACGCAGCTTATGTGTTTAAACCTGCTTGCTCTTAAGGCTGCAAAGATCCGGGGAACGGTTACGGACGATGATTACAGATCGATGCTTGCAGAACTGGAATGCATTCCGGAAAAAGTTCAGAGGATTCTTGACGATAAATCAGTCATACAGAAATTTGCGTCCGAGCAGTTTAATAAGGGGAAAATTTTCTTCATCGGCAGACAGTTTGATGCTGCGACGAGCCTTGAGTGTGCACTTAAGCTTAAGGAAGTAAGCTATATGCACAGTGAAGCGTTTGCGGCCGGTGAACTTAAACATGGACCGATTGCCCTTGTTGATACAGATACGCTTGTTGTTGCTGTCGCAACTATGCCCGAGCTGTATGAAAAAATAGGCTCAAATATAGTGGAAGTAAAGACCCGCGGTGCAGCAACGATGGTTATAACGCAGGATGAAGGCGGGAATTTCAACACACAGGCTGATGTTGTGTTTCATATTCCTGAAGTAAGTGAAATATTTGCTTCTATGCTGTCGATCATTCCTGCTCAGTTATTTGCGTATTACTGTGCGGTATTGCGGGGAAATGATCCTGATAAACCGCGTAATCTTGCAAAGAGCGTTACTGTGGAATAGGCGTTGAAAAAGTACATCCATGTACTTTTTTCAAGATCGCAATTTGCATACGCAAATTGCGGGAACTGGAGCATTCTGGGTAATATATTTTATGAGGTGATATAATGCTGTATACGGAAAGTGAAATACTGCAGTACATTGCAGAGAATGATGTAAAATTTATTAAATTATTTTTTACCGATATTTTCGGTACAATTAAAAGTATTTCTATTCAACCGAATGAACTTGAACGTGCTTTTAAAACCGGTATATCGTTTGATGCAAGCGCTGTAAAAGGATTCCTTGAAGTGGACAGAAGCGATTTGTTTATAGTTCCTGATCCGTCTACACTTTCTGTCCTTCCGTGGCGTCCGCAGCACGGACGTGTTGTCCGTTTTTTCTGCAATATCCGTTATCTTGACGGGACTCCGTTCGAAGGGGATATGCGTTATATTCTTCAGAATGTTGTAACAAATGCCCGGAAAGCCGGTTATGATATAAAAATCGGGACAGAATGCGAATTTTATCTTTTTCAGGCAGATGAAAAAGGTGATCCGACACTTATTCCACATGATAATGCAGGATACTGCGATCTTGCACCCCGGGACAAAGGAGAAAACATACGCCGCGACATCTGCCTTACACTTGAACAGATGGGTATACAGCCGGAATCATCTCATCATGAAACAGGCCCTGGACAGCACGAAGTTGATTTTAAATACAGTTATCCGCTGCAGGCTGCGGATAATCTTGGTACATTCAAGACTGTCGTTAAGACTATTGCGGCACGCAACGGTTTATATGCGAATTTCCTTCCAAAGCCGCTTGCCGGTAAAGCCGGAAGCGGACTTCATATAAATGTGTCTCTTGAAAAAAACGGGAAAAATATTTTTTCGGATGATGAACTTCCTCCTGATGCAGAATCGTTCATGGCGGGTATTTTGTACCGGATCAAAGAAATAACAGCGTTCCTTAATCCGCTCAGATCCTCATATGAACGTTTTGGTTCATATGAGGCTCCTTTGTACGTAAGCTGGAGCAGCAGGAACCGCAGCCAGCTCATACGGCTTCCTGCTGCTGAAAAAGAACGCCGCCGTATGGAGTTGCGTTCCCCGGATCCTTCCTGCAATCAGTATGCTGCACTTGCACTGATTATCAGCGCCGGATTTGAAGGAATAAAGGAAAAACGTCCGCTTCCGCCTGCTATGGACATGAATATGTTTAAAGCAAGGCCGGCAGAAATTCAGGGGGTAGAGATGCTGCCGAAGTCGTTTGCTGAGGCTCTTAAGCTTACGGAGGCAAGCAGTTTTGTAAAAACTGTCCTGCCGGAAGTAACAGTAAATGCATTTGTGGATGCAGGCGGAGAAGCTGACGAATAAATCATGGACAGTGTTCTGATTGTTTCCAATACAAATACTACTCTGGGAATTATTTCCGATATGCTTAATGTCGGTACGTTTTCACGTATTACAACAACGCAGAACTGTGCAGAAGCGAGACGGGATCTTATTGACAACACGTTTGATTTAATAATAATCGATTCACCTCTTCCCGACGAACTCGGAGACGATTTTGCGCTTTATGCATCCGAACAGACCGATGCGGGTATTATTCTTATCGTGAGCAGCAATATCCTTGCTGATATCAGCGAAAACGTTGAGGATGCAGGTGTCTTTGTGCTGCCAAAACCTGTTAGTCCGGATTTTTTTTATCAGGCAGTAAAACTTCTTATAGCAAGCCGGCGCAGAGTTATGTCGCTTGAAAATGAGAATCAGAAACTTCAGAAGAAAATTGAAGAAATCAGACTCGTAGACCGTGCGAAGTGCATTCTGATTCAGTATCTGAACATGACAGAACCACAGGCGCACCGTTATATAGAAAAACAGGCGATGGATCTGCGTCAGAGCAGACTTGTTACCGCAGAAAATATTCTTAAAACATACGAGAATTAATATGTATGAATTAATCCAGGTGGGTAAACACAGTTATTATATCGATTGTCCGGCAAAAATTGGTTTATATGCGGAAAACAGCACAGATGTCTGTCTTATAGACAGTGGCAGCGATAAAGATGCAGGCAGAAAAGTCAGACAGATTCTTGAACAGCACGGCTGGCAGCTGAAAACGATTTTTAATACTCATTCCAATGCCGACCATATCGGTGGTAACAAATATCTGCAGGGGCAGACCGGATGCAGAATATACGCGCCGGGAATCGAATGCGACTTTACCAGACATCCTCTTCTTGAACCGTCTTTTCTTTACGGCGGTTTCCCGCCTGAAGATCTCCGGCATAAATTTCTGATGGCTCAGGAAAGCGACGCGGAGTATCTTACTGAATCAGTGCTGCCTGCCGGATTTGAAATTATTAATCTTCCCGGTCATTTTTTCGATATGGCCGGATACCGCGATCCTGATAATGTTGTATATCTTGCAGACTGTCTTTCCAGCAGAGAGACGCTTGAAAAGTATCAGATAGGGTTTGTTTACGACGTAGAAGCGTACCTTTCAACACTGAAGAAAGTGAAAACGCTTACAGCGGCAGTGTTTGTTCCGGCGCATGCTGCTGCAACGAATGATATTGCACCTCTCGCGCAGACTAACATAGACAAAGTTTACGAGATTGCAGAAAAAATAACAGTACTCTGCGAAAAACCTTCCTGCTTTGAGCATATTCTGCAGCAGTTATTCCGTGCATACGGTTTAACCATGACACCGGAACAGTACGTCCTTGCAGGGAGTACTGTAAAGTCCTATCTGGCATGGTTAAAGGATTCAGGGAGAATTTCAGTGCGGTTTGAAGACAACATGATGCTCTGGGAGACGGTAAAATAAGACAGCATGGTACAGATCAGACATGGCTGTAGTACATACAAACACATGTCTGTCTGTCTTATTATTCTGCTTCAAGCTGTTTTTTGCATTCTGCCAGCTGAGCTGTTCCTTCAGGTGACATTTCCGGAAACTGCGGATTAATATCGCGGAGCGTTTCTACCAGAATTTCCGACACAAGATACCGTGTATACCATTTCTGGTCGGCAGGAACAACATACCACGGGCAGTCCTGCGTGGATGTTTCGTTGACTGCATCTTCGAATGCTTCCTGATATTTATCCCAGTAAGCCCGTTCCTGTATATCATTTGCACTGAATTTCCAGTTTTTTTCCGGACGGTCTATACGCTCAAGAAACCGTTTTTTCTGTTCGTCTTTCGACAAATTAAGGAAAATTTTGACGATACGGTAACCGTTCCCGTACAGGTACTTTTCCCATGCAGTAATATCTCTGTATTTTTGTCTGATGTAATCGTCGTTGATTGTCCGTTCCGGCATTTTATAACTTTTCCAGAATTCGTGAACTTTTACGACGAGAACTTCTTCATAGTATGAACGGTTGAAAATACACATTTTACCGCGCTGAGGAAGACGTTTATGATAACGCCAGAGAAAATCATGAGCAGCTTCTTCAGTATTCGGCGTTTTAAAACTGAATACATCTATGCTCTGCGGATTTACGATCGACATAACATGTTTTATGGTACTGTCCTTTCCTGCAGCATCAAGTGCCTGCAGGACAATCAGTACGGATTCCTTTGTGTCTGCATATAATTTTTCCTGCAGTTCGTCGATTTCAAGCAGATTCTGCTCTGTTTGCTTCATGAGTCCGTCTTTTTCCTTTTCGCGGCCTCCTGAATCATGTACGACTTTGTTCAAGTTCAGTTTTTTTTCACCGTCATACCGGTACTCTTTTAATACGTCAGTAGTCTTTCCCATCGGATTATATCTCCCTGTTACCAGCAGTTAATAAAATGAGGACTTCTCAGCCGGCATAAGGCTTCCAGATAGAAGTAGTCACCCCGCAGTGTACACTGTTTTTTACTTCGTGTGGAACCCGCATACAGCAGTCCGTTGCTTTTTTCAGAATCACGTACAGCATACCTGCCTGTCAGTTCTTTCATAATGCGTTTTGCGTTACGGCGCCAGGAAAGAGTTTCATCATCGGAAACGTCCGGACAGTAATTTTCCGACATTTGTATCAGCGCACATGCTGCAATTGCCGCAGCTGCCGTATCACGACTGTTTTCGTCACCGGATTGAATATTCATATCCCAGTACGGAATCATATCAGGCGGAAGGCGTGACTTAAAAAACGAAAGCAGACGGCGGAAACTTTTTATATAATCATTCTGTCTGTTGTACCGGTAACAAAGAGCGATGCCGAGTAACGCCTCTGCCTGAATATACGCCTGTAAAGACTGACCCGTATATTCAGAATTTGAAGAACCGGCAACAGGCTGCCCGTCCACCGGATTCATGAAAAATTTTTCAAAAACGACTCCGCTTTCCGTTATACAATTATTTATGACAGTGTTAAAATGGTTTTCAGCAGCATCCCGGTACTGCTGCCGGGTATCTTCGCTCCCAGCCCAGAAAAGCAGCGGAAGCGACATAAGACTTTCAAGCGAAAAACAATAACAGCATGGCTGTCCGTTTTTTCCCGTCATCTGTATAAACTGTCCTTTCGGGCGATAATACTCTGCAAGCGCGCCGGCGGCCTGCAGAGCAGTTTTCTGTGCTGATTTGTTTTTTATACTCTTCCAGGAATGAACACATGAAGGCGAAAAAAGAAATCCGGCATTTTCTACGGATCCGTTTTTCATTTCTGCAGCGTATCCGGAAAAATACGGAAGGAGTTTATCAGCGTTTTCACGGAAGCTGTTTTCCGAAGTAAGACCGAAAGCAAGCCACATTTCCCCCGGCCAAAGTCCGCTCAACTGCTGAATTGAAGTACTTTCGTCGTAGATTCCATTTTCAGCAGTCTGATTTAAAAATGTTCCCCGGAACTGCTGCACATTTCTGCGTATAGTGCTGAGGCAGATTCGCAATGCGCTGTCGATTTCTCCAAGTGTTATTTCTTCAATTTCCTGGTTAATCATGATACCTGTATTATATACAGGAAATTACTATTCCGCCACAAAAATCTACAGTGCATTTTCAGACTTGTTTATGCAGGTAATATCTTACCGGCAAGTTCTCTACCTTTTGCTTCAAGTGCATCAATATCTGTCTGAGCAGGCGTCCCCTGCCATTCGTATTGTTCAATCTGATCCCATTTTAACGGTTCTGAAAGTGCATCGTATTCCTTACGGCCGCCGCCTATCCATCCCCAGCTTCCTATCCGCAGAGCTTTTTTCCCGGTGTAATGCTTCCGGTTGAACAAATCAAGAATCTGAACCATAGCCGGAAACAGTTTATATTCATATGTCGGAGCCGCAATTACAACACCGGCAGAACGATATGCGGCAGCCAGAACATGCGATTCATCCGTCTCGGGAATTTCAAGGAAATCAATCGTTATAGACGGATCCGCTTTTTTTATTCCGCGTGCCACAGCTTCTGCGCCTTTTTTCGTATTACCGTACATTGAAGCACAAATGATACATATTTCATGTTCGCATGTACCCCCTGTATTATAGCCGGCATATTTTACGTAATCAGCAATGATTGTTTCAGGATGGGTGCGCCAGATAAGTCCATGGCTTGGTGCTACTGTTTTTATGACAAGCCCTGCATCCGTTAATTTTTTTACTGCCTGTTTTACGAACAGACTGAAACTTGCGACAATTGTTGCATAATAGCGAAGACTTTCATTTCTGTAATATTCTAGTTCTTTCGTCGTGAATTCGTCGTCAAAAATACGTTCACCGGTTTTTCCGTATCCGCCGAATGCATCACAGCTGAAAAGCGTTCCGGATGCTGCGTTGAACGTACACATAGTTTCCGGCCAGTGAACGTTCGGTATTTCATAAAACGAAAGGACTGCACCACCGAGATCAAGCGTATCACCTGTTTTTACTTCACGTATTTTAAGCGAAGGGTTACATTCTGTTGCTTTAAGAAAATTCTTAACAAGCGCACATCCTTTCGCCGTCGCGATAATCTCCACATTGGGATTCTGTTTTACAAACTGCTGCATATACCCGGTGTGATCAGGTTCAAGATGGTTCAGAATAAGATAATTGATCGTACCGCTGCCTTCGATTTCCGCAAGCTGTTCTTTCAAATGTGCAACCGCTTCCTCCCAGTCGGCAGTAAGATCAATAAGAGCAGTTTTTTTGCCGCGTACAAAATATGAATTAAGCGTGACGCCGTCAGGAATAGGCCAGTATCCTTCAAACAGCGGATGATTACATATATCGGAATGAATAACGGAAATATATGGTGTAATTTGTTTTATGTTGCTCATACGCTCTATTTTATCAGGGTTTTTATATATCGACAATCAGCCTGCCCTGTATTTATTTCTGTTTCAGCAGACCATATGCCGCAAGCCCCGCCAGAGGCATAAGTCCGAATATACAGAACATACTCCGGTAGCCCGCCGTATCTATAAGCCACCCGCCAAGCGACGAACCGATCACGTTTGCAAGACTTCCCGCGACAGTGAACAGTGTCATACTTATAACAACACTCCGGCTGGTGTGTGCGGACTGCGCACACCAGGTGATGCAGCTGGGATAGAACAGTCCGAATGTCAGGCTGTGCATTATCTGGCCGAGGACGACACCGGCAAGATTCGGAATACATGCATAAAACGCCATTCGTACCGATACTGCCGCAGTACATATAAAAATAAGCCGCATAGGACCATATCTGCGGATAAAACGGCCGCTTAGAAACATGAATGGAATTTCGCAGAGCGCATTAAGAGCCCACATAAAACCGGATGTATTGCTTTTGAGAGAATCATTTAAATAAAGCGATAAAAACTGGTTGGCCGGAACCATACCCATATACTGCATGAATATAACAAACAGTATAAGAAAATAACCTGAACCGAATGAGGCAATTATTTTCCCGAATTTTTCTGTTTCCGGTTTTTTAGTGACAGCGGCATTTTCCTGCTTCAATTTTTTTTTCACCGTAAACGGCAGTACCGTAAAAGCGAGAAGTACGGCAGGAATACTCATCCATGCAGTCATTTCTAGCAGTGTGCTTTTTTCAAGTACAATGAAATGCTGAAGAATAAGGCTCATTATAACAAAACCAATACTGCCAAATACCCGTACATATCCGTATTGTTCCCGGTGTATGCCGAGTGCACTGTTTATCATCGTGTCGCACACAGGGATTGCACTGCGGTAGAATGCTGCATACAGAGCAAGCAGTGAAGCCGTAACCGCAAAACTGTGCCAGTGAAACAGCGGTACCGGCATAACGGCCATCCCTGCGGCAATGATAAGGAGAACCGGAGCCAGCCGTTTTGCGCGGGACATAACTGGTGTAACAAGCAGCGGAATTATAATACCGGCTGCATTAAAAACAGCAAGCAGCAGGCCTGTCTGTGTCGTCGTATATCCAGAAACGCGCAGAAAAAGCGGCAGATATACCGTTACAACGCTTACAACTGCAAACAGTATAAAATCCGGAACAGCCATTACCATAAGTGCAGTATAGACTGAAACGCACGTTTATACCATGTGGTACAAATTTTTCCGCAGAAAAGTTTTTCTATAAAAAACGCTGAAAAGATACCGACGAAGAACCGGGGAACGACTCGATTTCACTCCGTTCCGGCATGACACGCAGGGCACCCTTTCTCGTTGCATTCCGGAACAGATCCGCGTCGATGTCGTCTTCGTTCAGCATCATAGTAAAATCTATCAACAACTCACCGAGTGCGATTACATCAAATTCCTTTTTCATAAAACTTTTATCTCATTACTGTTTCAAGGCCCCACGCGGCAAGATTCCGTACGGACAGAACTCCGTCTCCAGGTACCAGATAATTTCCATTCTGACCGTTTCCCGCAAAAATATTCATCGAATGGACGGTCTGAAAATTATCAGTAAACAGTTCGACCGAACTTTGATCCGAATAAACGCATATGTCAAGAGTTTTATCGTCGAGAAGGCGGAGCGGACTGCGGGAAATACCGCGGCTCCAGCCATCGGCATCATTCCGGTCAACAGACAGCACCGCGTGTTCCAGATCAAAACGTACGACAGTCTTTTTCTGTCCGGACGCACGAAGGACCAGATCAAAATGTTTTGCCGCCGTACGTTTTAAGTCAATTGTCAGACGGACCTCAAAGGAAACACCGTCGCCTGCAGTTATGGAATGCGGTCCCGCGTCCGGCGAAAGCGTAAGACCGGACTCACACGTCTTTTCTTTGCGCAGAAGATTCAGCTCTTCAACGGGTACGAACTGAAGGGTATTGTCCGGACACAGCTTTACTTCTCTGGGAATACCAAACGAACCGCACCAGCCCTCCTTATACGTCGGACCCCAGTCCTTCCACCAGGGCATCCAGTCCCAGGCATTCGCCCAGCCCACGATCAGACGGCGGCCTTTGTTGTCCGGAAACGACTGCGGCGCATAGTAGTCAAATCCCCAGTCAACCTCACCTATAGTTGTGTAAAAAAATTTTCCTGTATTGTAATTCATGTCACCGACAAGGTAAACGGTTTTTCGTTCCCGTACACCCATCGGTGAAAACAGCAACACGTATTTATCGCCTATCGGGAAAAAATCGGGACATTCCCACATGTACCCGAGTTCGCCGCGGCTTTCAGCAAGTACATTAAGAAACGTCCACTCACGCAGGTTCTTCGAACTGAAAATCAGCGCATGGCCAAAATTGTCCTTTTTTGCGCCGCAGACCAGATAGAATAAATCACCGTGCCGCCATACCTTCGGATCACGGAAATTTGCGGGGTCATATCCGTCCGGAGCAGACAGAACAGGATTTTCCTCATCCTTGACAAATGTGATACCGTCTTCGCTGTATGCAAGGCACTGGGTCTGCACAAAACCGTTTCCATGATTTGCCGTTCCGGTATATACCAGATACAGCTTATCTTCATATACTATTGCGCTTCCGGAAAAACAGCCGCCAAAACGGTGATTGTCATACGATTCGCTCGGTGCAAGCGCAACCGGCAGATAGTCCCAATGAACAAGATCCACGCTGACAGCGTGCCCCCAGTGCATAGGTCCCCAGAAAGAGTCATAGGGATTATACTGATAAAACATATGGTATTTGCCCCGGAAGCAGATAAGTCCGTTCGGATCATTCAGCCAGCCTTCTTCGGCCATAAAATGATACCGTTGTCTCATCTTTGCCGACTTCATCAGCGGTTTTTTCCGTGCAATGTATTCCTGAGCCTTCGAAATATTTTCCTGCAGCAGTGAAAGCGACATATAAATTACTCCCTGTAAATTGTGTACAAACCTGATCTTATTTGTATCTGCCGGAAATACAATAATATTAGTAAAAAACTGCGTCAACATGCCGGTATATACACGCGTTGACATATAACCGTTTCATACATAAAATAAAACTGCATTTTCAGGAGATTATACATGGGAATTCCATTAAAAGAAAAATACGGAAAATATTTTGCGCAGCTTGCATCAGTTTCACATGCAGCAGCAAAAATCAACGAGGGAAATATTTATCAGGAAGCGAATCAGAATTCAAGGCGGTTTATGGATCCGCTGCTTTCTGAAAATCTGCTTCCCGGTTCCGGTCTTAATAATATAGAAAACTTTAAATCATTTTACGATGCCGTTACAAAAGAAGGCAGGCACGGCCTTGTCCTTATGGAACATTATACCAATCTTGATCTTCCTGCGATCGTCTATTTTATGGATCACGGTGAGGAAGACTGGCAGAAAGACTTTGGAAAACGTATCGTCGCCATAGCAGGTATGAAACTCAACGAGGACAACCCGTATGTACGTGCATTTGCCGAAGGGTTCACTCGAGTCGTGATTTATCCGACACGAAGTCTTTCAAAAGCGGAAGCTTCTGCACAATCTGAAGAAGAGAAATCTGAAGAAGAAAAAAAAGCCCGGAAAATCAATATGGCTGCCATGCATGCAATGGACGACTGCAAAAAACGCGGACAGGTAATCCTGGTATTCCCGAGCGGCACCCGCTACCGACCCGGAAAACCTGAAACAAAAAAGGGACTGCGGGAAATAGACAGCTATCTGCGCCTGTTCGACGTCATGATTCTTGTGTCAGTCAACGGAAACTGTCTCAGAATTAATCCGGATCATCCCGAAGACATGCTTATGGATCTGGTTGAAGAAGATAAACTGCTGCTTACGGCTGGTCCCGTTATTGAGTGTAAGAAATTCAGAAAAGACATACTTGACGCACTTCCTGCGGATGTTTCCGATCCGAAACAGAAGACGGTCGACCGGGTTATGGCCATTCTGCAGCAGCAGCACGACGAAGTAGAAAAAACAAGAATATAACCTGTTTTTATGTTGTAAAAAAATTATACAGCCGGGGGTATTCAAAAAGCGTACGTCCGGCACTTTTTTTCTAAATAAATAAAAATTTACTATTATTTTTAAGGTTAGATAAATTGGACTTTTTCAGTATATATGATATAATATAATCCAAAAGTCTGTTCAACTCTGTAGTTTCTGCCGAAAAAGACTGTGTATACAAATTCTTAAAAGTAACGTGCCGAACGCACAGAAAGGGGGATGACTATGTCAGCTCGCGTCTATACAAAATATCTTATGCCGGTTTTCTTTTTATTCGCACTTATTCCGCTTGTATCATGCCAGGTTGGACTGGGAGAGGCGGTAGACACGGAAGCACCGAAAGTCGCCATTACCTACCCGGCGGCAGCGGTTGTGATCCGCGGCCATTTTATTATTGCGGGAACGTGTTCGGATGATGAAGGAGTCATTTCGGTAAAAGTCGTCCTTACGGATACTGATACGGAAAAGAAATACGACGCAGAAGCAGCAGCGCTTGGATCGAGCAAAAAGACATGGCAGATTTCGCTGAACGAGTATGACAGCAACGCCGGTGCCGGTACGTATAACGGCTGGGCGCTTCCCGACGGAAAGTATACGGCGGATGTAACGGCATCCGATGCTGCCGGACGGACATCC
>JBAYAJ010000005.1:0-34457 GCA_041669845.1 Treponema sp. | reverse complement strand
TCTGTAACTTTGCCGGCTTTCACAAGTATGTCCAGCATTTCGTCGATAATTTCTTCTTTTGTTGTTCCCTTCAAATGAAGGTCTACAGTATCAGTGGTTAAAACAGTTCTCAAATCCATGGTACCAGTGTAAAAGTAGTTGTCATTCTTGTCAAGATTTAAAAACAGCAAAAACACATAGACTTCTGACAGGTTACTTAAGATATATCTGGTCCAGGACATCTGCAAAAAGTTCTCTTTGCTGCTCTTCCACAGAAAAATAAAATTATATATAGTAGAAATATGACTGATATAGAAAAATTCCGAAGCGACATTCAACGCATCGTCAAAAGAGAAAGGAATCAAAATGGCGGACGATACGATGCAGTACACGCAAGCAGACAGGCGGCAGAACTGCTGGTACGTAATGCCCGGCTTCCTGGTGCACTTCCCCGCTCAATTGCCGATTACTGGTTGTCACAATATATACAAAATTCGATCTCGCCCGAAAATGAACCAACTGATATTCACACAGACAAGCTTGGTGCCATGATGTCATTCTTGAACGGAAGTACGGAAGACGGAGATCTGCTTTCCGATGACGACTGGATTGAAATCGGACAGCTTACGGGCTGCGAAGCAGAGGATCTGCCGATTGAAGTTCTTTCCGCCCTTATGACAATACTTGTGGACAGAAAGGCACTCTGACAATGAGTACCACTATACAACAATATTATACATCCTGCATGCAATGTCCTCGTAAATGCAAAGCAGACCGTACATCCTGTAAAACAGGATTCTGTGGTGAAACGGACAGCGTACGCATTGCTGTTGCATGTCTGCATTTTGGAGAAGAACCACTTGTAACGGTACACGGAGGCAGTGGAACAATTTTTTTCACAGGATGTACACTACGCTGTGCATTTTGTCAGAACTATCAAATTTCACAGGAAGGAATGGGACGATCTGTAAATTCCAGCGAATTTACAGAAATATGTCTTCGTCTGCAAAAAGAAGGTGCTGAAAATATCAATTTAGTCACGGGCAGTCATATCATTCCACAGCTTGCAGAATATCTGAAAGCTGCCCGCAGAGCAGGTGTTATTATTCCGTACTGCTGGAATACATCATCATATGAATCTGTTGAGATGCTTGAACTGCTTAATGATACCGTCACTATATGGCTGCCTGACTTAAAAACATTGTCGAATACACTTGCAAAAAAATTATTCGCTGCTGAGGATTATCCCGATGTTGCAAAAAAAGCTGTTGTCTGGATGATAAAACACAATCCGCTCAAAATAATAACAAAAAATAAAGACAACATTGAAAAAGAAAAAATCGAACAGGGAGTGATCATCAGGCATTTGTTTCTGCCGGGACACTTCGAAGAAACGGCAGATACACTTGAATGGCTCAAAAAAAATGCAGACGGCAAAGCTGTAATTTCTCTCATGTCGCAGTATACGCCGGTACCGTTCAAAGAGGATGAATTTCATCTTGCAAAACGGAGAGAGGCTCTTTCATCAATAGAAAACCGTCTTGTTAATAAAACAGAGGATGAAGATCTACGCGATCTCATTGATGCATATAACTTTAACTATCTTTTTTATCAGGATCTGTCCGACGACACAAGCTGGCTTCCTGACTTTTATAAGATACAGCCGTTCTCAAACGCCCTGGCAAAACCAATATGGCATTGGACAACAGGATTTATCAACCGATAAAGTACTTTTATTACATCGCAGATATTCTCAAGTGAAATAATTGCTATCAAAAAGTTATATATCGTGTTAGAATATACAGAATGGAAAGTAATAATAAAGATGAACAAAAACCAACGGCGGTTTTCCCTTATGACAAACGCACAGGTATTGTAGTCCCTCTTGGGGCTCTCTATTCAAAAAAATATCCTGCTATCGGGGAATTTCCTGCACTTACAGAATTCGTTCAATTTTGTAAAAAGGCAGGACTTACAATTATCCAGCTGCTTCCTGTTAATGATACAGGAACACAGTCGTCGCCGTACAGCGGTCTATCAGCTTTCGCGTTGCATCCTATCTACATTTCATTGACATATCTTCCCGAATTTTCGAAAGTTCTTTCATCTGATAAACAATTTGCACAAAAATATAACGATTTTATTAATAATAATCCATATAAACACCGCTATAATTACGATACAATTCTTAATACAAAAATTGAACTTCTCCATATACTTTACGAATCTACTGAGATTGCAAAAACAGGAAAACCATCAGCAGAACTTACAGCGTGGATAAAAAAGAATCAGTGGATTATTCCGTATGCCGTTTATAAAAATCTCAAATGGAAATACATGCAGGCAACATGGAAATCATGGAAATCTGCCGACCGAGTCATTACAGACCGTGAAATCGCGGCACGCTGGGACAAGGCGGATGACAAAAAAGAAAACCTGTTCTATGCATGGACGCAGATGCGTGCCGCACAGCAGTTTATCTATGCAGCTTCTGAAGTACGAAAGGCTGGCATTATCCTCAAAGGTGATATTCCTATTCTCATGAATGAGGATTCATGCGATGCATGGTCACAGTCCCAAATTTTTAATCAGTCACTCCGTGCGGGTGCACCTGTAGATGGAGAAAATCTGAAAGGACAGAACTGGGGATTCCCGACGTACAACTGGAAGTATCTTAAATCGACAGATTATGCGTGGTGGAAAGAACGGCTCGTATCTGCTGCACAATACTACGACGCATACCGGCTCGATCATATTCTCGGTTTTTTCCGTATATGGGCGGTTCCTGAACGCGATACAACAGCAGTTCTCGGCCATACTGATCCGTATAAGGCAATCACGCGGGAAAAACTGCATGAAGCAGGATTTGACAATGGAAGAATCAGATGGCTTTCACAGCCTCATGTTCAAACTGGTGTAATTCAGGATATTACATGGAACTACGACATTGCGCATAAAATTCTTGCAACATGTATGACACAGCTGCCGAATGAAGAATTATGGATTTTTAATCCAACTATCCGTGGTGATAAAGATATTTATGAACTCAACTTCGGAAATCTTTGCAGCGATGATGCGGCAATGCGGATTAAAGAGCGGCTTGCACAATTATGGCTCAACCGGTGTCTGATTGAAGTAGAAAAAGATATGTTTGTTCCTCTATGGACATATACATCATCAACTTCATGGGCAACACTCAGCGATGCTGAAAAACAGAAACTGCAAAACGTGTTCGTTTCCCTTGCAGATGACGAACAAAAACTTTGGAAAAAGCAAGCCTCTGATATTCTTAAAGCCCTTACAAACTCTGTTAATATGGTCGCCTGCGGAGAAGATCTTGGTGTAAATCTTCCATGTCTTCCACCTGTTATGAAGGACAATACTATTTTGTCACTGCGTGTCGTCCGCTGGGCACGCGAATGGAATAAAGACGGACAACCGTATATTCCGTTCAGTGAATATCCGAGTCTTTCTGTTACAACAACGTCGGTGCACGATTCACCTACAATACGAGAATGGTGGGAACAGGATGCATATGCGGCATCTCTTTTTGCAAAAACATATCCCGATTCATTCGACAGTCAGAAAAAACTGTATAAATTCTTCACACCGGAGACAGCACGCTGTATTCTTTCTGCTGCTGCGGCAGCGGGCAGCATGTGGTGTATCCATCCTCTTCAGGATTTCCTTTATATGAATAAATCATACTGGCTCGAAAAACCGTCAGATGAACGCATAAATATCCCCGGAACAGTAAGTCCTTTTAACTGGACATACCGTATGCCTGTACCAATTGAAACAATCGAAAAAGATGATGAACTTATTTTAAATATAAAGACCATTGTAGAAAAACATTCCGGAGGGAGCAAATGAAAATCTCATATAATGAATTTCATATAAGCAGAAAGATCAGGGATCTCTGTAATTTCGACAAAACGACATATATGTCTACCGGTAATGCTGTTCTTGCCAATATGAAAAGTGTGCGAACCTTCGCAGAAAAGCTTAATGCATTGTTCGACAAACGAAGTGAACATGAAAAGTGTATTTCTGCCGGACAGCTTAATGCTATGGGACTTATAGATGAAATATTTCATTATGTCTGTATGCTCTACCGCAGGGATAAAGATGGAACAGCTTTTACTGGCATGCTCGAAAAGCTGGACAACGGGTACGGCAAAGAAAATGTAGACAACCTGTTGTTGTCATTTATGTCGTATTTTCCACCGACAGCAGTATATCAGGGGAAACTGACCGCCGGACAGTACCTTATACAGACTGCACTTGATTCCGGTACTAAAAAAATACGTACAAACCGTGAACAAACACTTGAAGAACTTATACTGCTTCATCTTGCAAACGAGAATCCTGCATTTAAACCTTTTATTGTACTTTTTGACGACAAGGAACTTTCTCTCGATCCGCTTTATACTCAGAGCTGGATAACGGTCCAGGAATATGTAAAAACACTGCCCATATTCGGACCATTCAATCACGATCTTATTTCCCTGCTGCGGGAACCTGTCGTATTCAGTCCGGAAAGTCTGAAAGGACAACTTGACTATATCCGCCTTCACTGGAACGGTATGCTCGGCGAATGGCTTCAGCGGCTGCTTGCAGGGCTGGACACAATAAATGAAGAGGAAAAAGCTGCATGGCATCCGATTAACGGCGGTTTGCCGGATATGGTCCCATATAATTACGAAAATCTTACAAAAGAGTATGAACGTTTCAGCGCAGACAGCGACTGGATGCCGAAAGTCGTACTCATGGCAAAAACTGTACTCGTATGGCTTGATCAGCTTACAAAAAAATATAAACGGCCTGTCACACGTCTGGATCAGATTCCTGACGAAGAACTTGATGTACTTCGCGATGAAGGATTCACAGGTTTGTGGCTTATTGGATTATGGGAACGAAGTCATGCAAGCCAGCGTATCAAGCAGATATGCGGAAACCCGGAAGCAGCGGCAAGCGCATACAGCCTTTATGATTATGAAATCGCCGGAAACATCGGAGGATGGGACGCACTTTCCAATCTTCGTACACGTCTGTGGCAGAGAGGTATTCGTCTTGCATCCGATATGGTTCCAAATCATACCGGAATGGATTCTAAATGGATTGCTGAAAAACCGGATCTATTTATACAGCGGCGGGACTGTCCGTTTCCTCAGTATTCGTTCAATGGTGAAAACCTGTCTCTCGACAACAGGGTGGGCGTCTATCTTGAAGATCACTACTACAATAAAACAGACTGCGCAGTTGTATTCAAACGCGTAGACAATAATACGGGAGACGTACGCTACATCTATCACGGAAACGACGGCACAGGAATGCCGTGGAACGACACGGCTCAGCTCGATTTCCTTAATCCTGAAACACGGGAAGAAGTCATACAGGAAATCATTAAAGTAGCAAAAAATTTCCCGATTATCCGCTTTGATGCGGCAATGGTTCTTGCAAAAAAACATATCAGGCGTCTGTGGTATCCGGAGCCGGGGCATGGAGGAGACATATCTACCAGATCAGAAACGGCACTTTCAACCCAGCAGTTCAACGATGCAATTCCAAACGAATTCTGGAGGGAAGTCGTTGACCGCATAGCAAAAGAAGTTCCGGATACGCTTCTTCTAGCAGAAGCGTTCTGGATGATGGAAGGATACTTCGTCCGTACGCTCGGCATGCACCGTGTGTATAACAGTGCATTCATGAATATGCTGAAAAAGGAAGAAAATCAGAAATACCGTGACACAATAAAAAATACAATAAAATTCGATCCACAAATATTAAAACGTTTCGTTAATTTCATGAATAATCCTGATGAAGAAACAGCAGTCGCACAATTCGGTAAGGGCGATAAATATTTTGGTGTGTGTACACTCATGGTAACAATGCCGGGTCTGCCTATGTTCGGGCACGGACAAATCGAAGGATTCGAAGAAAAATACGGGATGGAATACACGAAGGCGTACCGGGATGAGCAGCCTGATCAGGAACTCGTCGCACGGCACTGGCATGATATTTTCCCTCTTATGAAAAAACGATATCTCTTCACGCAGGTGGAAAATTTTCTTTTCTATGATGTATGGGATAATGGACATGTCAATGAAAACATATTTGCATATTCAAACAATGCGGGGGGAGAATATACTGTTGTTTTCTACAATAATAAATATGAACGTGCATCAGGCTGGATAAAACAATCATGCGAATATGCTGTAAAGACAGGAAGCGGCGAAAACGACATACAGCTGCGTTCCCGGAGTATATCAGAAGGTATTGGTCTCAGTTCTGAAGACGACAAATACTGTATTTTCCGTGAACAACGCTCCGGATTATGGTTTGTACGTTCAAGCCGCAATATCTGCGAACACGGTGTGTTCATAACACTCAACGGATTTGAAACACAAGTATACATGGATATCCGACAAACGGCAGACCTTCCCGACCATCGATGGAAAATTCTCTGCGAGACATTGTCGGGACGGGGCAGTGAAAATCTTGAAACAGAATGGGAAGAAATAAAATATAAAGAGCTGTACAAAGTTTTCGCTCTATTTATGCTTGACTTTCTTCCTGATGCAAACGCAATACTTCATCCTGTTGTTGCAGCTGAAAAAAAACGGGCAGGAGCGACTGACCCAGTTAAAAAACTGCTGAAAAGAGTAAAACCTGCTGCACTCGCATTTTATAAAATGGCGGAAGATTTTGCAAAAAAAAGCAGAGTAAAACTTGAAACACCGGAAAATCAATTTGCAGCGTTCAGTTCTATGTTCGAGCGTATCGTAAAATTATATGCAGATATTTCTAAAAATCAGACAGCAAAAAACGGTTCGATAAAAAGAACTAAAACAGATGATGCAGACTCGTTCTTAACCACACTGATGGCAACAGAAAAAAACATGGAAATCATTCTTTCCTGCTATGCAGCTGTATGTAAACTTGCAGGTAATGGATGCGCGAGGCAGTATTCTCTTGCACGTAAATTCACTGAATATATACGAAGTATTGGTATTGCAGATTTTTCAATTCAAAATCCGCTTACACGAATATTTGTACTTGCACCTTCAACAGATATTTCACCAGTAAAAAATGCTAAGACCGCAGCGTATACCGCTGCTTCTCTTTTTGTAGAAAAAAAAGATGCTGTATTGCTTTCAGGAAAAAATCTTTTTAATGGAACAGAATGGTTTAATAAGGAACTGTCAGACAGCAGTCTTTCCCTGTTTACTGCGCTTGCCCTTCTTCAAACAAAGGAAACCGGGGGATCCGGCATATTAAAGTTAAATGCCCTTCTTGCAGACGCAAAACAAAAATCCTCATACAAATGTGACGAATTTGTAAAACAGTTCATTCCCCAAAAAAGAGGCAAAAAAAAGTCTTCGTCAAAAGCAAACGGTTCAAAAACAACATCTACTGGTCCTTCCGGCAAAAAAAACATACAGAAAGCGACAAAGAAACAACCGGTTACAAAAAAAACGGCTGCTAAGTCCCCTGCCGGAAAAAACACAACAAAGGTAGCTGCTAAAAAGGCGGCAACTAAAAAAGCTGCAACTAAATTAACTGTAAAAGTAACTACGGCAAAAAAGCAACCTTCTAAAAAAACTGTGGTAAAAAAAGCAGCGGTTAAAAAAGGCGCAGCTAAGATAACTGCAAAAAAAGAACTGGCAGTAAAGAAAATACAGGCAAAAAAGTCTGAAAAAAAATAATTTACAGACGGCATTTTCATCTGTTTACAGAAGAAGATGCCGTCTGATTAAAAAACGATCAATATTCCACAAACGCATTTACAGAATTATAACTTATTAATATCAATAATAATCTTTCTTAGTTCTTGAATAGTCCTAATCACAGGCCTGTTCAACGATACGCGCCGAAGAACTGCATTAATATTTTCAGGCATTTCAGGTAC
Organism: Treponema sp.; assembly: GCA_041669845.1. Taxonomy (GTDB): domain Bacteria; phylum Spirochaetota; class Spirochaetia; order Treponematales; family Treponemataceae; genus Treponema_D. Next base: position 26,566 of record JBAYAJ010000005.1, on the reverse strand, counting down.
TTCGCCGAGCGTATGCTGCATATAATCCACAGAAAGAGACGGATGATCACGGGCAACAAGGACTACAGTACCAGCATCCTCTTTTACCATTGCTTCATTTGCCTTTGCAGCCGCATAAGCACGTGCCGTATGGCGGTCGGCATATACATGATATTTTATGAACAATTCTTTTGCTGCTGAATCAATCAAAGCGTCTGTCAGTTTTACAGGATAAATAAAATTGCGCATCATAAGTTTGTTTGCGCTGAATACATCCTCCAGACGTTCAAGATTCGACGGATCAATCGGATCGGCAGGTTCCCGTTTATTAAGAGGGACAACAGAGTCAAGCAGAATGCAGTTTCCCATTGTATCGACAGTAAGTGCATCTGTTGCCGGTGTAAGGAACCCGTTAAGCGGCAGCGCAAACTGCCAGCTGTACAATCCAGCTACGACGTTACTGTAATTGCCCGGCGCAAGTGCATAATAAATGTCGCCTGCTGTTTTATTCTTAAGTCGTGAAAATGCAAATGGATAAAAAAATGTCTGTGGCAGCAAACGTCCGATATTGGCAGTATTCGCAACAGTAAGTCTGTTCGCAGCAACAAAATCATGATCGTTAAATATGCTGCGTACAAATGCATGGCAGTCAGTTTCCGAACCTTCTATCTCAACCGGATAAACATTACCTCCGTTCCATACATAATCACTGTCCTGCATTCCATGTACAGTACCTTTGGGATAAACAACGACTGCTTTTATACGTTTTTTATCCTTAAGTTCATGAGCAAGAACAGACCCCAGCTCAGCCCGTGTTACAGATAAAAATACTGCATTACTGTCACGCATCTGAAGAATGGTTTCAAGGCAGGAAACAAGATAAGAAATACCGAAATCACGGTGATATCCCGTTGGTCCGTGAAATAATTCAAGCATAAAGTAAGTATCGTCAAGACGCCGCATCACCGGTTCAAAAGGGAATGCTTTCGTTGCTATCGTTTCACAAATTATGGGACTAAATTCATCCTTTATAAAAGCTGAGGTCAGAGTTCCTGCGATAGATGCAAAAGTCGTATTCTCGTCCGTATATAAAATCCAGCGCCGGAGGTCTTCTGTATCAGCAGGTACATAATATCCTCCGTCAGACGGCATACAATCAAGCACTGCCTGTGCAAATCCAACTGTATCAACCTTATTTCTTGTACTTGTAAAACGCATAGTAACACTATAGCACAAAAAAATGATATAACCAATAGAACAACATATGTTACCCGTATGTCTGTTGTAAAATCATGGAGAAAGACTTATTATATTGTCATGAATTACATTACCAGTGCTTCGAAAAAAGAAAAGGAACTGCTTGAGCGATTTCTAAGATACGTAAAAATATATTCTGAAAGCAATTCAAACACTGCAGATAAAGGAATCATTCCTTCTACGCCACAACAAAAAGATTTTGCACAAATGCTCGCTTCCGAAATGATTTCTATCGGACTTTTAAATGTACAGGTTACGGAATTTTGTTATGTATATGGCGTTATTCACGCAACAGAAGGATACGAAAATAAACCAGCATTCTGTCTGCTCGCACATCTTGATACAGTTGACGAAGTAACCGGTAAAAATGTTATACCTTCCGTCTATCAGGGTTATGATGGCTCCGTCATTAATCTTGCAGATAAAGGTATACTTGATCCCGACAGGGACAGTGCACTTGCACAGGCGGCAGCAGAACACGATACAATAATCACGACAGATGGAACGACTCTGCTCGGTGCCGATGACAAAGCCGGTATCGCCATAATTATGACAGCAATTTCATTTATTGTATCTCATAAAGAAATTAAACACGGCAAAATTGAAGTAATTTTTTCACCCGATGAAGAAACAGGACACGGTATGGATAAAGTACCTGTCAATCTTATATCAGCGAAACGTGCATATACTGTTGACGGCGGACATATAGGTCAGCTTGAAACAGAATGTTTCAATGCTGTTGGTACGACAGTAACATTCTCCGGGAAGGCGGCTCATACAGGTGATGCACGGGCTGCAGGAATGATAAATGCAGTCTCTATGGTTTCATCATTCACAATGAATCTTCCGGGACGGCAGTCGCCGGAAACGACTGATAAACGAGAAGGTTTTTATGCTCCTCTTGAAATATCCGGCAACATAGAAAAGGCAGGTGTTTATCTGCTTCTCAGAGACTTCACACTCGAGGGAATTGAAAACCGTAAAAAAATTACTGAACAGCTTGCTCAAGCTGTAGCAGCTTCGTTCGGAGGCAGTGTAGAAATTGTTCACAAGCAGCAGTATCTCAACATGAAAAAAGGTCTTGATGCACACCCTGAAATTGTACAGGATCTTGAAAAGGCATACCGCGAGTCAGGTATAGAACCGGTAAATACGCCTATCAGAGGAGGAACAGACGGTTCGAGGCTTACTGAAATGGGGATCCCTTCTCCGAATATTTTCACCGGTGCACACAATTATCATTCACGTACAGAATGGGCTTCACTCAACCAGATGGACAAAGCTGCCGATGTTATAATAAATCTTGCCCGGATCATTTCTGGAGAATATAATGCATGAATATGTAATTGACGGTGGATTTCCCATTAAGGGAACAATCGCTGCCGGTGGTAATAAAAATGCAGCTCTGCCGTGTATAGCAGCATCTTTACTTACACAGGAACCAGTCATACTCCACAACATACCTGATATAGAAGATACTGCTGTTATGTTGAATATACTTCAGTCATTTGGTGCAACTGCAGAAAATATAGGCAAACACAGCTGGAAGATTATTGCTGCAAAAATCGATAATACCGCGATTCCCGCAGAATTGTCAAAAAAAATCCGTGCATCAATTCTGTTCGCAGGACCGCTGCTTGCACGTGCAGGAAAAGTAGAAATGCTTCCACCGGGAGGAGATATCATCGGCAGACGCAGGCTCGATACTCATTTTTTAGCACTCGCACAGCTCGGAGCGCATGTTGAAATTAATGGTAAATTCGTTTTCACCGCAAAGAAACTTGCTGGTACAGACATTTTTCTCGATGAAATGTCTGTCACTGCAACGGAAAATGCTGTCATGGCGGCAGTTCTTGCAGAAGGTGCAACCATCATTTCAAATGCAGCAAGCGAACCGCACGTACAGGACCTGTGTAATATGCTTTCTGCAATGGGTGCAGACATCACGGGAACAGGAAGTAATATACTCCGGATAAAAGGCGTAAAACAACTTCATGGCTGTGAATTCACCATAGGTCCTGATTATATGGAAATCGGTTCTTTTATCGGACTTGCAGCAGCAACGCACGGATCAATCAAAATAACAGATATCAACCCGCCTGACATGCGCCCGATGCGCATTGGTTTCAGCAAACTTGGTATATCATGGTCAATAGAAGGTTCTGATCTCATTGTTCCAACAGTGCAGGAGTTCAAGGTGAATAACGATATAGGAAGTTCAACACCTAAAATCGACGATGCCCCCTGGCCAGGATTTCCACCGGATCTGACGAGTATCATGACTGTTGTTGCAACGCAAGTGGAAGGTACTGTACTTATTTTTGAAAAGATGTTTGAATCCCGAATGTTTTTTGTCGATAAATTAATCAATATGGGTGCATGTATTACACTCTGCGACCCACATCGGGCAGTTGTATCAGGACCTCGTATACTGCACGGAGACCATCTCGTATCTCCTGATGTACGAGCCGGTATGGCAATGGTCATTGCTGCTATGGCTGCACATGGAGAAAGCCATATAAGCAATGTATACCAGATTGAACGCGGATATGAGCATCTTGTAGAGCGCCTGCAGGCAGTCGGAGCTCACATAACTACAGTCGATGTAAAATAAGTTCATAGGCAGTTTGAACACGCATAAAGGCGTCGCTGCCGGATGTACCTCTGTCAGGATGATATTTTGCAGCAAGCCTGCGGTGTGCTGCTTTTATCTGATCGAGAGTTGCACCGGTCGAAAGCCCCAGTACGTCATAAGCTGCGGCAAGTTCATCGCTTATATAGTGATAATCGAGAAGTTCTGCAAGATAGTGTGAAGGTTTTTCTACATCCTGCTTTTCATTCCAGGCAAATTCAGCTGCATCAAATAATGTAAATATATTCCGTATCATTGAAGGAGAAAACTTGTCCTCATTTCTGCGGATAATATGTGCGAGGCATTCAACAAGAAGGTCACTGTTCAGCTGCCGTGCAGCAGCTGCTGCACGGCACATTGAATTCCAGTCAGTATGATATTCCGTGCCCCAAAAATTTTTCATAAGTTGAACAGCTTCTGAACTGTCACCAAGACTGTAGACTGTAAGGGCACATATATACAGCGCACCGTGGAACGGTTCATGAAGTACACAAAAAGATTTCCCCTGTTCAATCGCTTTTGTCCATTCTTTTTCATCACGGATACGGTTCATTATAAGGGTTAAAAAAACACCCACAGCAAGACCTGCAGCCCCCCCCACAAGTCCAGCAACAGACCCACACACAGTAAGAATCAGTATGAATCTATATCTTTTAAAAAATAAAACGGTATATTTCCACCAGTTCACTAACACGTATTTAAGCTGCATCTGCAGAGTTCCTTGAAAGGAACACGATCGACGAAATGATCAAAATTGCTATATAAACTCCGCATCCGGCGAGAAGCGCATATTTTCTTCCTGCTGTACCAAGGAACACATAATTAAACAGTTTATACAACCATAGCAGCCCTGCAAAAAATATATATAATAGAACAGAAAGCAGAGGAAATGCACTTGTCCATACAGTCTTGAACATCAGTTTTTCACTAATACGATAGTTCCATGCAAAACTTGCAGAACACACAATAATGATAAGAATAAACAGAGGGTACAATATTCTGTTAAGCATAACCTGTCCAAACACCTCCTCAGAATATCCGTATTTGACAGTTTTTCCGAAAAACTGAACCAGCGCAGGAATACTCATGAATTCTGCACCTTTTGACGCTTCAACAAGTAGTTCAAAATCGGTATAAGAAATTGGAAGAATAAGCTGATCTTTTCCGTCTTTCGGAGTATCGCCCTCATAACGATATAAAGGTTCATTTACAATTCCTTCTGTACCACGATCTATCGACCGAAGCAGTATATAAGGCACATATTCAATTTTTTCATCAATACCAAGCGACATCCGTGTATCATCGTCAAAATCGGACACAGGAACTGCAAAAAGTTTTGCATACTGAACATACATGCTGCGAATATATGAACCATTTTTATCAAGAGAATAAACTGAAAACCCTCGGAGATACTGCACCATTGAACCAGTTCCTTTTATGGAAGTTATGCCCTTTATATATATGATATCAGTCGAGCCGTCTGTGTGCTGTATCTTAAAATATACGTTACCTGCAGTCTCAAATTCCTGCAGATTGAATGTCTCATCAATAAAAAAACTTTCAGTGGCAAGTCGAACATTTGCAAGTTTTAGATACCGTACTACATCAGGATCTATGGATAATGCACGTGACTGCATAGATAATTTTTTGAAGACGTAATATGCCTTCAGATTATCCCCGTCCATAAGCAGTTTATATCCTTCCAGTTTCAACTTATATATACGTTCTTCCTCTGTCTCCGGTATTTTTTCTGCCTGAGATAATTTATTCCATGCGTCTGCAGCAATTTTCTTCAGTAATTCTATATTTGTATCCTTTGGAGACGCTACCGAAATACCAGTTTCTGCATAATAATGGGCATCGAACCAATTTCCATCTACATAAGATTTCTCTGCAAATTTTCGTAATTGGCTTACAGTATATCCCTCTTCACTCACACCCTGTGAAACTTCGGGAATAACAGCATCAGATGTATCTTGTCGGGATGTTTTTATTGCAATTTCTGTTCTATTTAAAAGTTGTTGTGCCGCATCTGATTTTGAATCGATTTTAGCGGCAAGTTGTGCGTACTTGAATGCTAAGTCAGAATTTCCAGATATATATTCTTTCGTGCCGATACGTACATATTCACGTACGAGTTTTGGAAGCTGTACAAGCTGCTGCTGTTTCAAAACCAGTATCGGAGTTACTACTTCTTCAGTACATGTTAGAATAAACGAACAAATCAGCCCTATAACAATAACATACCGGTATCTTCTGAACATAGCAGAAGAAAAACGCATAATACTACCCTCTGGGTGACGGCCATATAAAACAGTACAGCCAATTATTACACCAGTAATAGTAACAGCAGGAAGTATACGACAAAAAATTCTAAGCCCCTCATATAATCTGTATGTACGTACAGACTTAGCAAGAAGTTCCGGTGATGTCCCTGTAAATAAACCTAAAGCAAGGCAGACACAAAAACAAAAGACAATGTATCCGAAAAGTATTTGAAGTACACGTTTCATACACTTCTCCTTTTATTCTTCTGTTTCTTCGTCAAAACAGTTGTAACTCCAATGCAGATAAATACAAGTGTAAGAAACACATTTATACAGACAAGTAACGGTTCATCAAGATGAGTTAGAAAATTAAAATTATTTACAATTCGTATAGAAAGCTTTCTAAGTGGTAAAAAGTAATCAGAAAAATACAATAAATTAAACGACAGAACCCCGGCTTCCATAAGAAGCAGGTATATAATGTTGATAAGCCGCCATTCACTGCAAAAGGTTAGTGAATATACAGAAAAAAGTGCCAGTCCGAACGATATAAAACAGAGCCAGTTTATATAGCCGGCATGCCAGGCATTCTCTGCACGAACCTCAATAGCAGCAAATCCCTCCATAATCCATCCTGGCATTGTCGGAATAGTCTCACGTATAAGGCTGTCTTTAAATGGAGCAGACTCGTAAACAACCTGCGGATAATTTATTTTCTGCAACGATACAGCGCCATTCTGAACCTCATTAACGTTTATAACGACTGCCTCTACATCTGCTGAAACAGGAATTTGAGGAAAATAAATAATGTCATTACCTGCAGATCTGAAATACCCTGCAGTAAGCGCAGTTTTTTCCGAATCAGAAATTACCTGACAATTTTTTTTCAACTCTATAAAAGAAGGATATAATATACACCAAGTCACAGCTCCCAGCAGTGAATACATAATGACAGGAAGAACTCCACCGCCTGAATGGCGGATACGGTAACAACTAAGCAGTGTTCCTGAAAGTACAAGAACAACAGGTATAACAACAAAAAAACCTTCAAGCAGTATGTGCCTGTCGAACAGCTGCAATAATTTTCCAGCGATAAGTTCTGTCGTATTAAAATACAGCATATATATAAGCATACCTATTACACAGTTGAACAATAGAATTCCCAGATATGCCGGTATAAGCTGCAAAGATTTTTTCAGTGATTTTATCATTACGTCTCCAATCACACGTATTCCTTTATATTATCGGCAGATTTATAATTTTATTATCTCATATATCCACATACTAATTCACTGTTTATCCACAGGTTATCAACAGAATGAAAAAAAATATTCTGGCTATATTTATTTCTTCACAATACCAGAAAATAGGCAGCACATTATATTAGATCGTAATTTATTATAATACAACAAATTAAAAAATATATTACAGTACGATTAAAGTTTTATGCGCTGTTGCAGAATATCAGGAGAAAAAAAAATTCATCTCTTTTTTCTCCACATTTATCCACAACTTATCCACGGTTATCCACAGGTTATACTCAAATAATCACCACAAATACGGGTCATAAAAAAAGGCCGGAATGCAATGCATCCGGCCTTTTTATCAAAAAAAATCCGTTTAACCAAGTGAGACATTTCCCTGCGCATCAATAGCAAGAATCGATTTACATTCTGAACAGCGGAAACGGCCTGAACGCGTTGCACGAAGACGTTTTGTACAAACCGGACATGCAAATACTTTTGGGAACACGCTGTCAACAACAGGAGCTCCATTTTTAAATAACGAAACCGCGTCTTCTGTCGTATCTTTTATATTAAAGAACTGTGAAAAACCAAGAAGTTGAAAAACCTCATATACCTTAGGCTGAATTTCAAGCAGAACAATGTCTCCCCCCTTCGGTTTTACCATTTTCAGAAAAGCGGTAAATGAACCGATACCAGTCGATGAGACATAATTCAATGATGAACAATTAAAGATAAGATTAATAAATCCAGCTTCTACAACTTTCTGTATCTTTTTCTGGAAAAAATTAGAATTATATGTATCTATATAACCATTAAGATAGATGCATAATCCGTTAGGGACTCCATCAACTTTTTCGAGAGAAATTTTAAGGCTATCGTCCTTTTCTTCATTAAACCCCGGAACCAGGTTATTACTATTTACCATACGCCTCCGCCATCCGGAAAAACTGTAAAGTTTCTATTTATAGTACACCAAAAATCACTATAATGTCAAATCAATGCACCATCAGGTAATTGTATATTGTAGTTCATATCGGCAATTTTTACTACTCACTTTATAAAGAGAAAAACAAATCAACTCCTCAGTTATATTATATAGCGTATAATCAAAAAAAAAAGTATACTAAAGCCATGAATCTAAAAAAAATTTGTATACTTCTCGTTCGTCCGGAAGAGAGCCGGAATATCGGAGCAGCCTGCAGGGCAATGGCTAACAACGGTATAAGTGATCTGCGTATCGTCGGAAAACGCGCAGATTACAACGATGAAAAAATACACATTCTTGCTATTCATGCAGGCTCTATCTGGGAACAGGCTCATTTTTATGATTCAATTACAGAGGCAACATCAGATTGTACACTTTCTGCCGGCACTACACGCCGCCGTGGGAAAAACAGAAAAGGCAAACTGCTGCTGCCTGAAGAATTCGCAGAAAAGGCAGCAGACATTACAGGCAGGAACACAGATGATAACGGTGGTATAGTTGCTGCTGTATTCGGCAATGAACGGACAGGTCTCACCGATGCAGAAATGGCAGAATGCACTCTCGGTGTTACTATTCCATCCAGCGAAGATTTTGCATCTCTAAATCTTTCTCATGCTGTCCAGATCATCTGCTATCACCTGTTCCGGGAAAAAAATAAGGGTATTACCGGATATACTCCGCTTCCACTCTCCAGACTTGACAAAACCGTTATAAATATTGCGGATAACCTGCAAAAGATAGGTTTCTTCAGTGTTACAGGCCGCACCGATATGGAAAAATTCTGGAGAAGTATTCTGTCAAGAGCGGCATTGTCTGAAGGTGAAGCTCAATATATTGAAAAAACATTTACAAAAGCCGCAGGACTTGCATCGCGAAACGAAAAATAAATCAACATACTCTGGGACCGTTATAAGAAACATGTTACTAAAATCTGATGTTTTCCGGCTGAATAATCTGTGATTTAGCAAGTATGCATGCTCTGCGAAGACAACTTTTTAATTGACGGACATTACCGGGCCAATCATACTGCATCAGCATTTCAAGCGCTCCTTCAGACAGAATTTTCGCCTTCGCCTTCAGAATTTTTTCCGAAATTTCTTTAATATCGCTTCTTCTGTCGCGAAGCGGTGGAAAAATTATAGTATAATCTGCAATTCTATAATACAAATCTTCCCTGAATTTTCCTTTTTTTGAAAGAAACAGCAAATCTGCATTCGTTGCACAAATAAAACGTACATCAATATGATGTTCCGTGTCTGATCCTACACTGCAAAAACTCCCAGTCTCAAGAATACCAAGTAATTTTGCCTGAATACTTACTGATGTTTCAGCAATTTCGTCCATAAACAACGTTCCCCCGTCAGCTTTTGCAAAACGTCCGGACCGCTTCACAGCTCCAGTATATGCTCCCGGAACAGATCCGAATAATTCACTTTCTGCAAGACCTTCGGGAATAGTTGCCATATCAACCTGTACATAATTATTATTTCGTCTGTATGAATATTTATGTATCAATCCGGCTGCAAGCGATTTGCCGGTACCGCTTTCTCCGAGCAATAAAATAGTAAGATCTTTTGAGGAAACAACTTCAAGCTGACGTTTCACAGACACTATTTCCTTTGATTTTCCAACCAGTTCTTCAAACCCGGGGACATCCACATTCGAAATTCCCTGTATTCTGTTTCTGTCCGGCAGCAATTTTATATCAGTTAATAACGCCATTCTCTGCTCAACAAGATGGCGAAGCAGATCAAGATCACAGGGAAAGGGAATACAATATTTTTGAAAAAAAGAGTCTATCTGGTGCTGTGTAGATAATGAAACCAAAAAAAGAGGAGGTATATGTGACGAAATCTTTTTTGATACCTCATCAAATGCATACTCACCTGCAGCAGCATCTATAAGGATGACACAGGGAAATAATGCGAGAGAAACTCCTATTTCATTGACAATTTCTATAGAATATGCAGGTTCTAGTGCATGCCTGCATAAACTGATTACGCCAACATTAGATGAAAACAGTATAACACGATTAAAACTTGTAATACAGGCCACACAACAAAATGCTCACTTTTTGAACAAACGATACCAGACAATAATTATTATATACCACAAATAAGGGAAAATCAAAAATATCTTGAATGGATTATGAAAGATTTCATCATAAATTTCAAAACCATAATTGAAGGTCTTCTCATTCACACGCTTTATTCTTTCAGCAAAAATACCAAGAGCATCACGATAATAAACAAATATACTTGATGAAAACTGGTTTCTCCTGCGATACGCCCAAAAATCTTTCTCTTTGATCCCTTCACTTACTAGTACAAGAGATGGAGATGATTTATAAATTGCCTCAACTACAGAATCCTCCGCGATTTTCGGATAATAACCGATATAACGACCGACTATTTGAAGAGACGGAAATGTTGCACGCAGATTAGATTCTGCTTTCTGGAGTGTCATCTTCCGGGATCCCAGCAAATATATTGACTTATAATGAGATTCAAGAACAGACAATACTTCAATAATTGCATTAAATGGATTATAACGTACAGGAATAGATTTTTTAAGAAATTTTGCGCTTCTGATAATACTTTTTGAAACAGGAAGTACAAGATCTGCATTCTGTACACATTCTGCATACTCTTTGTTTCTACGGGCTTTCAACAAATTCCATACCGACAAAAATATTATCTGTTTAGTCCCCGGTTTCGCGAGAAGCTCAAGTACTTCATTTTCAAGATTTTCTGATCTGCAGATATCTACAGGCACACCTGCTATTGTTATTCTCTGAATAGACATATCCAACCTCTTCTTCATACATACGTATTCATTATTGAAGTCTGAAAAGCAGCAATGCCGTAAAGCGCTGCAGTTTCACATCGCATGATATTGCATGCAAAGTGAACAGGAATAAAACCGCCGTTCTGTAATATTTCTATTTCCTCAGGACTAATACCACCCTCACAACCGACTGCAACGGCAGCTTTTTTCAGTGCAGACAGATTAGTAATTATTTCACCAAGAGGTTTACAAAACCTGGAGCGTTCTGAAAGTACAACCGCAGCAGTTTCTTCCACAGAAATACCGCAGCACGTTTCTTTCCAGAATGCAGCAGCTTCTGTCGTCGTAACAGGTTCATGAACCGTTGTTTCTACAGCAGAACCACTTTGTTCCCGTGCTTCCCGAATTATATGCATAATACGCTCTGATTTCAACATTTTTCCCTGCATCGCAGCTATACTGCTTTTCTGTGAATATAAGCCTGCCACGGGCACTATATTCTTTATACCGCATTCAACAGCCTGGCGGATTATCAGCTCCATTTTTTGAGGTTTTGCTATAAATTGAAACAGCGTATACTCTACGACAGACGTACTCTCACAAATGTCGCCAGCAGAAACACCGCGCGTCACATTCATATGAGTAAATTGACCGGAAACAGTACATACCTGTAATAAAATACTGCCACCAGAATCGTCTATACGGCAGACGGTCATAGGTACGAGTTTTCCATCGGGTAAACGGACTTCAATCATGTCACCACTTCGAATGCGTAACACCCTGCGAAGATAGCGAAAATCTTTTCCCTCTACCAAAAGAATGCCGTTTTTATCCGGAGCAGTTGCAGAAATAAACTGACGCATTATTTTGAAATCAACACAGAAGGTTTTTCAGCATCTTTCGCGGCGGCTTCGTCCTGAAGTTCCTTCAAAGTTTTCGTTGACTTTACAAGCTGCTGGAAATCGGATGTTTTAAGAATGTTCAGCGCAGCTTTCAGTTGTATATCATAATCAAGATCATACAAAGGCGTTCCCGTCATGCGTGTTGTTTCAAGTCGGATAAGTCTTCGAAGAAGACTTTCATCAAGTGCATATTTTTTCTGCAGCTCAACAGCAAAAGCAGCAATATCGTTTTCAGTCATTGCCGGATGAGCATCTACATAGGACGTAATATCGTTCGACTTTACAAGCGCAACGTATGCCTTCTCTTCTTCGACAGTCAGTTCAGGATACAGAACTTCCTTATCTGGAGGAATACCCACTTTATCAATATTTGTATCGCTCGGCGTATAGTACCTGGCCATAGTCATTTTAAACCCATCCGTATCACTAAGCGGAATTACCTGCTGAACAGACCCTTTCCCGTACGAACGCTGTCCTACAAGATAGGCAAGATGGTCGTCTTTGAGCGCACCTGAAAGAATTTCTGAGGCAGAAGCTGAACCACGATTAATAAGAACAACAATCGGTGTTCCCGCTGGAACTGTCGTCTTGTCCTTGCTTGCCATATACACATTATTTTCAAACTTAAGACGGCTTTTTGTTGCTACTATTGTTCCGGAATCAATGAACTTATCCGCTACATCGGCAACACTTGTAATAAGACCACCCGGATTATCACGCAAATCAATAATAAGATTCTTATAACCGTTTTTCGCAAACGAATCCAGAGCTTCCTGTACGCGATGCGGTGTTTCAGGTGTAAATTCAATAATACGCAGATAGCCTGTGTTGTTTATCATACCGTATTTGACAGTCGGAACTTCTATTACCGCACGCTCAAGCTTCGCATCAAATCTAATATCTTTTCCACGGAGAATTGATACAGTCACAGGAGTCCCCGCTTCTCCCCGCAGATGATTAAGGACTTCCTCCATTGTCATTTCGGGAGTAGGCTGACCATCGATTGCCGTAATATAGTCTCCCGACTGAATACCAGCTTTAGCACCGGGGGTATCTTCTATCGGCGAAGCAACTTCAACATACGCCGGTTTGTCAGGACTTGATTCCACCGGTTTGCTTATTGAAAGACCAACTCCTCCAAAATTACCGGCTGTCGTGTCTGAAAGATCACGCATGGTATTCGGATCAAGATACAGCGTATACGGATCCTTAAGCGCTTCAAGCATTCCTTTCAGTGCACCCTCATACAGTACTTTTGCATCAACTTCGTCGACATAATTCTGCTGTACGTAATCAAAGACAGCACTTATTTTCTTCATGTACTGAAAATTCGAAACAGACTGATTACCTATCGATGACTGGGCAAAACATTGAGAAGATACAATCGAAATTCCCAGAAAAAACACAGTGCATAAAACTGTGTGAACAATTCTGTTACTATTTTTGATGACTCTATTCATATATTCATTTTACGTTACCGGATTGAAAATTGCAACTATGCACAAAAGCAAGGGTATGTTATACTTTTGATATGCAAATTATTCCTGTTGCCAGCGGAAAAGGCGGAGTCGGAAAAAGTCTTTTATCCGCAAACCTTTCTATTGCACTCGGTCAAGCCGGTAAAAAAGTTGTAATGGCAGATCTTGATCTTGGAGCCTCCAATCTGCACCTTGTCATCGGACAACATACGATTCCTGAAGCAAGTCTTGGAGCATGGCTTACTGACCACGGAAATTTTGAAGATATCATAGCCCCTACTGAATACGAAAATGTAAGTTTTATAGCCGGTGACAGTCAGATTCCCGGACTTACTTCGCTCAAACCTTCTCAGCGTACAAAACTTATCCGTAATTTGCAGCACATTGATGCCGACTATCTCATACTTGATCTTGGTGCAGGTACCCATCAGATTATACTTGACATGTTTCTACTTTCCCCGCAGGGAATTGTTATTACTGCTCCGACAGTTACGGCAACTCTTAATGGATATTTATTTCTAAAGAATGCCGTATTCCGGCTTATGTATACAACATATAAAAAAGGCACACCGGGATTTACTCAGCTTGAAAAACTTCGAAAGGATGCAACTTCACTTCAGCGCCTGTATATTCCAAAGCTTGTTGAAACACTGCAGAAAGCCGACCCCGAAAATACAGAACTTTTTATATCACGTATGAAAGCCTTTCGTCCACGGCTTATCATGAATATGATAGACGATCCGAAGGATGCAGATAAAGCACAACGCATCCGTCGTTCCTGCTGTCAATACCTGGGACTTGAAATAGAACATCTGGGTATCATGTACAGGGATTCGCTTCAGGATAAAGCGCTTGCTTCGCAGCTGCCGGTCATTGTTTATAAACCTCAGGCTGTCCTTTCGCAGGCAATTTACCGTATTGCAGAAAAAATTCTAGCTTCCGAACCAAGATCATTCGATCAGGCATATGAGGCAGGTTCTGAAGGTTCCGATTCATTTATGATTGCAGCGGAAGAAGCAAATGACGACTATGATTACAAAATTTCCGGTATTGATGATCTTGTCGGAAGCGGAACGCTCACCATAGGAGAACTTGCGGAAACAATAAAAACACAGCAGTATGAACTGACACAGCTCAAAAAGGAAAATCTTCTGCTGAAGTCAAAAATCGTACAGGCTGCATCACAAGGTTTTAAAATATAAGGAATATAGCAATGTTATTTTTACCACTCTATGTAAATTATCCTTCATGGATCCATCCGGAAATATTTCCGGGAATTCCTGTTCTTGGTCTGCTGCGCTGGTACGGACTTATGTATATCTGCGCTTTTGTAACTGCATTTTTTGTGCTCCGCAGGGAAATGCAGGAAGGTGTACTCAATGACGGATCGTATACTGCAACAGAAGATGATATCTTCAGTTTTATAGCATGCGGTATCATATTCCTGCTTATCGGGGCACGCATATTCTCTACGCTCGTCTATGACACAAGTGGATTATATCGTCAGAAACCGTGGCTTATTTTCTGGCCGTTTGATACGGTAACACATCAATTTACCGGCCTTGCCGGAATGTCATATCATGGAGGTTTTATCGGAGGTCTGTTCGGTATGTTTTTCTGGTGCTGGCGTCATAAACGCCCTTCCTTCAAATGGATAGATGCCATGGGTGTTGCGATCCCTGCAGGCTATACATTCGGCCGCTTAGGCAATTTTCTGAACGGTGAACTATACGGCAGAATTACGACAATGCCGTGGGGTATAGTATTTCCGGGGGCAGAAAAATTTTCAGCAGGACTTGACTGGGTTCAGAAATTTGCCGCACAGACCGGCATGACGATCCAGGCAGGAACACCACTCGTAAACCTGCCCCGCCATCCAAGCCAGCTGTACGAAGCTTTCTTCGAAGGATTTGTTCTGTGGCTTATTCTCTGGTTGCTGCGCAAACACAAAAAATGGGATGGAGAACTTTCAGGCATCTACATAGCTGGCTATGGAATTATCCGGTTCATTATCGAATATTTCCGCGAGCCTGATGCAGATATCGGATATCGTATTGCACGGGATACAAAGGCGCCTATCTACATAAACACTTCGCTGCTTAATTTTTCTACGGGACAGGTACTGTGTTTCGGTATGATTCTCGCAGGAATCGGAATAGCGGCTGGTACCTGGATTTACGCAAAGAAAACAAACAGAATATTGTCAAAAAAAACGGATTAGTTGAACACTGGTTAAATCATCGCTGTTTTTCAGCGTATCTACTACATCATGACTAAAAAAGCCCGGAAGAGTCTTCCTCTACCGGGCTTTTTTAGTCATGATGTAAAACGGTATTTTCAAAATCCATCAGATTTTTGAAAATACCTAATTTTTATAAACTTCAATTCAGCGCTCAAGCACTTTAGCAAAATCAGCAGGTGTAAAATGCATATCAACCGCTACTTTTTCCGCAGGTCCTGATTCACCGAAACGGTCAATGCTGAAAATGTCCTCTTTGTTCTGCACGAACTGGAACCATTCCATACCGATACCGGCTTCCGTTGCAACGACGCGTTTTGTATTACCTATAATCTTGTCACGAATAATCTTGTTCTGCTGTCCAAACAGTTTTACGTCCATGACTGAAATGACACGGATTTTCTTAGAAGGAACAAGTTTCGCTGCCGCCAGCGCCATATTCACTTCAGAACCGGATGCAAGCACGGTAATGTCAGGATTTGAACTTCCTTCCTTAACAATATATGCACCGGTACGAATCGTATTTTTCCAGTCAGGATCCGCTTTTTCATAAACAGTAAGTTTCTGGCGCGTAAGTGCAAGACAAACAGGGTGATCCTTGCTTTCGTATGCCATCTTCCAGGCTTCAACAGTTTCCTCTGCATCTCCCGGACGAAGAACCTGAACACCGGGAATTGCACGAAGAGCAGTGAGGGTTTCTATCGGCTGGTGAGTCGGTCCGTCTTCGCCTACATAAATCGAATCATGCGTAAACACATAGATTACAGGCTGCTTCATAATAGAAACTACACGGAGCGACGGACGGAGGTAGTCACTGAATACAAGGAACGTTGCAGCGAACGGCCGAAGGCCGCCATGCAGTTTAATACCTGCAGCAACTGCAGACATTGCAAATTCACGGATACCGTATTCAATTGTCCGCCCTTTACGATTTTCCGGTGTATATGTACCATCACAATCCTCAAGTTTTGTCTTATTCGGTCCCATGAGATCTGCAGAGCCACCCACAAAGTTTCCGTACCGATGGGCAATCATATTGATCGCTTTGCTGCTTGCATCACGGGTTGCAAGACTATCCCCAATTTTAAACGTTACATCGGGGATATCCGCCGTAGCTGAATCGGAATAGAATGCATCCCATTCTTTACGAAGTTCAGGATTTTCAACCGACCATGCGTCAAATTCCTTCTGCCAGCCGGCTTCACTCTGTGCTCGTGCACGTTTTTGCCCGTTAAAATATTCATAGGCCTCAGGCAGAACATAAAAATCCTTATCGACCGGTAAACCGAGCGCTTCTTTAGCAGCCTTTACACCTTCAACACCAAGCGCAGCACCATGAACATCAGAGGTTCCCTGCTTCGGTGCATATTTCCCGATAATCGACTTCAGCATAATAAGAGTCGGCTTATCTTTACTTCGTTTCGCTTCTTCAACAAGTTTAATAATTTCTGCAGGTTTGTACATATCCCCTTTCAAAACCTGCCAGCCGTATGCTTCATAACGTTTCGCTATATCATCGGTAAAGGTTATATCAGTAGAACCATCAATGCTTATCTTATTTTCATCGTAAAACACAACAAGCTTATTAAGCTTTAAATGGCCTGCAAGGCTGCAAGCTTCAGAAGAGACTCCCTCCTCCAGACAACCTTCACCAACAAGTGAATACGTATAATGATCAACAATTTTATGAGTTGCCGTATTAAAGCGGGCAGCAAGCATTGTTTCTGCAATTGCCATGCCGACAGCCATTGAAACACCCTGTCCGAGCGGACCGCTGGTATTTTCAACACCATCGGTCTCACCATACTCAGGATGTCCCGGACATCTTGAACCAACCTGCCGGAAAGTTTTAATGTCGTCGAGCGATACTTTAAACCCTGCAAGATGAAGAATTGAATACAGCCACATTGATCCATGTCCTGCCGACATTGCAAAACGATCTCTGTCCGGCCATTTTGAATCAGCAGGATTATATTTAAGGATTTCTCCAAATAAAACAGCTGCAAGTTCTGCAGCTCCCAGTGGAATTCCGGGATGTCCGGAATTCGCTTTCTGAATAGCATCCATCGACAAACTGCGGACAGATGTTGCAACAGCTTTAATTGCATTTTCGTTCATACGCTACTCCAAATAATGCTTTATGTAAAATCAGTCAAGTTCGCGGATTGCATTTAACAGTTCCGCTTCTCCTGCATGTTTCTCAAGCAGTTTCCGGAATTGAGGTTTTCTGAATAATGTGACCAGTTTGGAAAGAATCTTCAGATGAGACTGAGAATTGAACGTAAGAAGCACGAACATAACAAATACTTTACGTTCATCAGGTGCTTTCATATCAATAGGATTCTTAAGATATACAATACATATCTGCTGGTCGTTCTCTGTCTTCATTATAGGAGCACGCGCATGGGGTAGTGCAATTCCATCACCTACCGCTGTACTTAAAACATGCTCCCGTGCAGCCAATGCATTGTAGACAGACTCAGCCGTCATTTCAGAAGGAAGAGGTATCATGGTACTGATTTTCTTGTATACTTCTTCTGCCGTTGTTCCCTCAACGTTATCGTATACTCCACCCTTATGAATAAGACCCGCAATATCAAATTCTAAATTCATTCTTATTCTCCCGCTTCTCATTTTATTACAACAAAACCGTTTCGTCTTTCTGATTCAACCATATAAATAAGTTCGTTGTTTATTCCATAAAAATTTGATTCCATTCCTTCAAGTGACAACATGATTTCATCCATATCATCCGCGGCAGCTTCCGAATCAAGCACTATCATCTCCAGAATTTTCATGACATGACTGAAAATCTGCGAAAGAATTACCAATTCCTGTTGTGGATAGCGTTCCAAATTTGTGGATGAGCGGTCTATCTCAAAAATAAGAGTACCTGCCTCTTTATATAAAGCTAATGCCCTTTTCCGTATCTCACTAAGTGTAAAATCTGCAAACCAATTATACGTTTTTTTCAGTATATCATGTCTGGAATTGATGTGCAATAAGAAGAATCGATGCTCTTCTACCGAAATCTGAATGTTGTCTGGTAAAATTGCAGATATAATTTCATGAGGATCATATCGTTTATCAAACAGTTGATTCTCAATATAGGCATCAAGAATATAATCTGGTATTGCAAAATCCTTAAGAAGTCGTATTTCACCGTCTTCAACAGAACTGTCTTCCGGAATTTCATTCCATTTTCCAACTGCTGGAACATCCACTCCTTTCAACCACAGACGCGTTTCAACACCAAAAGGCTCATATGCAATTTTTCTATCCTGCATCAAAAATTCTTCAACAGAACCACACTCTGGTGTACAAAGCCTGCTGCTGTTATCAAGATAAACAACAGCAAGTTGTTCTTCGATAGAACTGCCAGGTCCGGATAAATCAAAACTGGAAATCAACGCCTTTTCAAGAACATCATACCAGTTCTGCCGTTCCAAATCGTCGGAACGTATCTGCATCGGATTTTCATCACGCTTTACAGGCATCACCTCAATCTGGCCCAAATCCCAGTTTATAACCCGGCAAAGAATACGATCACCGAATTTAAATCCACCGTATCTGATGAGAGGTTCAAGAGAATTTGCAGTAAGTTTTACTTTTTGTGGAAGTTCAAAATCCTGTGCAGCAATATCGATTCCTTCATTCGCCGGGTCTGCTGCTATATACTGTGAAGCAAATTCTTCTCCATACAAAGCAAACACATCGGAAGCCGTTCCGCTGTCGAATTCCGCAATCTTCTGCTGCAAAACTTCTCCTTTGTATAGAAAAGTCAGTGTCGATGGAAGCACTTCCGGATCAACAAACGGCATACATCTTCCACCGGCTGCAAAAACCCGCTGCTCAACTTCTTTGCGGTTTGGTTTAAAACTAAAATACTTATTCGTAAATGCACCGGTACGAGTAACATACAAACCACTCTTAAGGGCAAAAATACTGTTACTGGTATTCAGATATTCTTCACATTCATCATGTGATACTCGAATTCCCATTTTTAGAAGCATTCTTGAAAAATCTTTACCAGAAAAAACATTCCGATAAGTTCTGAGAAATCTGTTTATAAAAAATTCAGCTTGTACTTTCATCGCTTATAAAATACTAACGTTCCGGCACAAAATCAAATGGTCACAGAAATCTCACACAACACGAATATCCTCAACAATATCATTGCATTCTGCAAGGATCGTCTTCATTTGATTCATTGTTATACCTGTCGCTTTTATCGTAATTCTGCGGTTGCCAGGATCCTGAGATTCTCTAGTAACGACAGAAACAATGTTCCCTTTAAGGCCTGCTATTCTTTCGGCTATTCGTGCAAGCTGCCCAGGTTTATCGTCCGTACTAAGTGTCACACGTACACCACTATGCCGGGCACCGAACATATCTGTAAAAAGATGAAACAAGTCACTTTCCGTAACAATACCAATCATAATATCATTTTTTATAACAGGCAGACAGCCAATCTGATTATCAACCATGATACGGGCAGCTTCCTCTACAACTTCGTTTTCAGAAACCGATACGACCTTTTTTGTCATAACTTTTTCCACTGTCAGCTTTGAAAGCAGGTATCCAATTTCATACATATCAAGCGTAGTTGCTTCCGACGGGCCCGCTTTTGCAAGATCATTTTTTGTTATAATTCCGATAAGTTTGTCATTTTTATCTATAACAGGGAGCTTACTGATATTCTTTTTTACCATAAGAGCCTTTGCCTCAGTTAGACTTGTCTCAGGCGCAACATATACCGGATTTCGTGACATCACATCTTTTACAATCATAGTATTCCTCCTCTAAAAGCTCACTATACAGACATTATAACATACTTTTTTTATTCTGGCTCAACCACCAAGATATGCAGCTTTTACAGATGGATCAGTAATCAAGTCTGAAGCTTTTCCACTCTTGGAAATAACACCGGTTTCAAGAATATACGCACGATCAGCTATAGAAAGTGCTTTAAATGCATTCTGCTCAACAAGTAGAATTGTCGTTCCCTCTTGATTGATTTTTTGAATAATTGAAAAAATCTCATCAACAAGAATAGGAGCAAGTCCCATAGACGGCTCATCAAGCAGCAGGAGTTTAGGTTGTGACATAAGCCCTCTCCCCATAGCGAGCATCTGTAATTCACCTCCACTCAACGTACCTGCATTCTGCTTAACACGTTCCTTAAGGCGGGGAAACAGTTCAAAAACCTTTTCCATATCCGTTTTTATTCCGTCACGGTCTTTACGAAGATATGCGCCCAGTTCAAGATTCTCGCGCACAGAAAGATTCTGAAATATACGACGCCCCTCCGGAATCTGCACAAGATGTTTTTGAACAATTTTATCGGGAGCAGTATTTGTTATATCCTCACCATTAAAAAAAACAGTCCCCGCCTGTTTTTTCAGAATATGGGAAATTGCATGAAGTGTCGTGGTTTTCCCGGCTCCATTGGAACCTATAAGCGTTATAATCTCTCCTTCATTCACAAAAAAAGAAATATCACGTAAAGCTTTTATAGCGCCGTAAGATACAGAAAGGTTTTTAACATCAAGAAGAGCATCCATCACACAGCCTCCGAACCAAGATATGCTTTTATTACCTGAGGATTCGACTTTATATCTTCGGGTTTACCCGATGCAATAATACGGCCGTAATCAAGAACCATAATACGCTCGCATATCCCCATCACAAGTTTCATATCATGTTCGATAAGCAGTATCGTCAAATTGAATTCTTTCCTTATAAATCCGATCATATTCATGAGTTCTTCAGTTTCCTGAGGGTTCATCCCTGCTGCCGGTTCATCAAGCAGAAGAAGTTTCGGATTAGATGCAAGCGCACGTACAATTTCAAGTTTCCGCTGCTCACCGTATGGTAAATTTTTTGCAAGCTCATTTTTTTTATTGTCAATCTTAAACAGCTGTAAAAGTTCCTGAGCTCTTTCCGTCATCATTCTTTCATCCCGCCGGAAACGCGGAGTACGAAGCAGAATATCGATTGGCACAACTGTACGCAGATTATGAAGTGCAATCCGGACATTATCAGACACAGTAAGATTACCAAACAACCGTATATTTTGGAATGTACGTGCAATTCCCAGTTTGTTAAGCTGAGCGGGATTCATTTTATTAATTACATGCACATTGTCATTACGATCCCAGAATGAAATCTGCCCTGATGTCGGTGTATATATACCACTGAACATATTGAACAAAGTTGTCTTACCCGCTCCATTCGGACCAATTAATCCTATAAGTTCACCTTGATGCAATTCACAGGAAAATTCGCTTACAGCACACAACCCGCCGAACATTATCGAAACTTCTGTTGCCTGAAGCACCAGTTCTTTTTCGTCAGACATTACTTTCCTCCGTAGCTTCTGGTTCTTTTTTCCCTTTTGGAATTTCCATAGAATGACCGCGGAAAATTTTCCCTCTAATCTTATCGAACGTATTTACAAATGAAAATTCTTTCATTCCCAGAAATCCCTGCGGTCTGAAAATCATCACAAGGATAAGAATCACCGGATATATAAGCAGACGATAATTCTGAAGGAAGCGCAGGAATTCCTGCAGATATGTAAGAATAAACGCAGCAAGTACACTTCCTGTTGTTGACCCCATTCCACCAAAAACAACGAAAATTAAATAATCGATACTTTTCGTAAAAGAGGCCTGTTCCGGTTTTACAAATCCGATAAATGGGGCATATAAGGCGCCTCCTATTCCCGCTACAAACGATGCAATAACAAATCCCAGCATCTTGTACTTAAAAACGCTGATTCCTGTAGAATTCGCGGCAATTTCATCTTCACGAACGGCAAGAACAGCCCGCCCGTACGTAGAGCGAACAAAATTCTGTACCAGAATTATTAACAAGGCAAGTGTACCGATAATAACAAGATATGCAACAGCAGGATTCAGCGTAAGAATGGTCGGAAACTGCTTACCGTTCGGACCACCTGTCCATTTTTTCATATTGACAAGTACAACCCGGATAATTTCACCGAATCCGAGTGTCACGATTGCAAGGTAATCACCTTCCAGCTTAAGAGTCGGAAATCCGATAAGAAATCCAAAAAATGCCGTAATAAAACCTGTAAGTATTATAGAAACCGCAAGAGGCAGATGAGCATTTGCGGTCAGCAGTATCGTAGAATATGCTCCTATTGCCATAAAACCTGCCTGACCAAGAGAAAGTTGTCCGGTAATACCACAAATAATGTTTACGCTCAGAGCCATAATCGCATTTATACCGGACAAAGTAAGAATTTGTGCTGTATACGCATCAATGATAGAAAACCTGATAAGAACGGCTGGTACTATTACAACAATTATTGCACATACTCCCGGAATCAACATATTTCGTAAAACTTTATCTTTCATTAATAGCTCCTGCAATAATAAGTTATGGACGGCGTATTGCTGAATCCGCCGTATAAAATCCCGCCGATTTTATACCGAAAATATAAAAATCATACTTATACCTTTACTGTTTCGTTCTTCCCGAATATTCCCGCTGGCCTTACAAGAAGAATTATAATAAGAATTGAAAACGAAATTGCATCTGCATACTGAGACGACAAAAACCCCTTCGTAAGAGTTTCTGCAATACCTAAAATTACACCTCCCAGCATGGCGCCTGGAATTGAACCAATTCCGCCAAGAACTGCTGCAATAAATGCTTTAAGACCCGGCATGTATCCCATAACGGGATCAATCTGTGGATATGCAGTTGCATACAATATACCACCTGCACCGGCAAGAACAGAACCTATAATAAAAGTAATTGCAATAGTACGATCAACACTTATCCCCATAAGACTTGCGGCCTGCAGATCATAGGAAACTGCCTGCATTGCTTTTCCTGTTTTTGTTTTATTTACAATGTAGTTAAGAGCAATCATAAGCAGCGCACTCGATATAATAACAATAAGTTGTATGTTGGAAACGGAAATTGGTCCAAAAGTAAAACTTTTTGTCATCATTGTAGGGAACTGACGCGGATCAGGACCAACAAACGGAAGAACGCGCATTGTATTCTGAAGTATAAGTTCTACAGCAATTGCGGTAATCAGTGAATTCAGACGAGGTGCATTTCGTAATGGACGGTATGCGAAGCGTTCTATAACAAGCGCAAGAAGCGCACAAACTATCATCGCTGCAAGAAAAGCCAGCAGAAGACTGAGTGTCGTTACCTGTACTGAACCTGTAACCGTCGTTCCCATTGCGACAAGAACAAAATAACCGGCATATGCGCCCACCATCATAACATCACCATGTGCAAAGTTAATAAGTTTAACAATTCCGTATACCATGGTATATCCAAGCGCTATAAGGGCATAAATACTGCCCAGTGACAAGCCGTTGATCAGTTGCTGCAAAAATATCGAACCGGTGTTCACTTTGTCCTCCAAAACCAAATATCTGGATAACACACTACCATTTACTACTACTTTTTTCAATCAATACTTACCCGCTTGAATGAAAATACTTTACAGAAAAAAAACGCCCGCTTCCTTTTGGAAACAGGCGCCACTTTGTGCTTATTATAGAACAAATAATATCTCAAAATTTGATTCTGCAGCGGACTGCAGAATCTTGTATAATTTACGGATTAACCGTTGTCTTATAAGCTGTTGTAAGTTTTCCGTCGCTGCCTTTCACAATTTCGAGCATAACAGCAGACTTTACAGGATTATGTTTAGCATCAAATGTAAGATGACCAGTAACATAGTCACCATTAGTCGCCTCAAGAGCAGCACGAACAGCTTCATTATCAGTTGTTCCTGCCTTTACGATAGCATCACGTAACATATAAACACAATCATATCCGAGAGCAGCGAAAGAATTCGGTTCTTCATTATATTTTGTTTTAAATGAACTAACAAAAGTCTGTACGGCAGGATCCGTTGAATCGGCTGCATAGTGGTTAGAGTAAAAACCATTAAGGACTTCATCACCTGCATTAGTTGTAAGTCCGTCCCATCCGTCCGCACCTACGATCGGTGTATTAATTCCCTGTGCACGAAGCTGTTTAGCAATAAGAGCGACGGTACCATAATAATCTGGGAGATATACAACATCCGGAGCCGCATTTTTAATCTTTGTCAGCTGGGCATTAAAATCCTTATCACCTGTGGAATATGACTCAAGTGCTACAATCTGTCCACCGTTTGCTTCGAAGGAAGTTTTAAAATTCTCCTCAAGTCCTACAGAATAATCGTTTCCTACATCATAAAGAACAGCAGCTTTCTTTGCTCCAAGAGTTCCTGCTGCAAATTTACCACCGACAGTTCCCTGAAACGGATCAATAAAACACGCACGGAAAATGTAATTACCGGCATCCGTAATAGCGGGTGCTGTTGCAGCGGGAGCGATCTGTATAATCTTGCCAGCCTGTGAAAGAGTTGTAATAGACAGTGTACATCCGGAAGTTAGCGAACCGATTATAATTTTCACACCATCTTTAGTTGTAAGCTTTTTAAAAGCATTTACAGTTTTATCAGGATTACCCTCATCATCCTCGCTAACAAGTGCAAACTGTTTACCATTAATACCACCGGCTGCATTGATCTCTTCAATAGCCAGATCAACACCTTTTTTGCATTCAACGCCGTAGACAGCGACATTACCAGAAAGCGGGAATATACCACCCAGTGTGATAGTATTGCTTTCTTTTTTTGAGCATCCTGCTGCCGACAGAGCGACAAGCGCAGAAGCAGCAACGCAGGCAATTTTGCCAGTTATTTTCATACAAAATTCCTCCATTTCAGCAGACACAAATGAACTTCATTCAGTTCATTTCTTTATTCATACTTCATAATAATTAAAAAATTAAAGCGTGTAAACATTCTTTTGCAGATTTTTCTTTGTTTTTACATAAAATTCACATATTCTTGATAGTTTTGTATACTTTTCATTATTAGAAAATATATAAAAAAACCGTCCCGGTATACGAGACGGTTTTACTTAAGAACAAGGTTCTGCTATTGAGCAGTAGAATCTGCAGCAGGCGCTGCATTAGCCGGACCGGCTTTTTTTGCTTTGTTCTTCAGTGCTGCGTTGCAGTATTTGCAAACTTTGATTTTCTGTCCGTCAACTTCTACTTCATAAATGACTTTAATGTCACTTTTCTTGCAGATCGGACAAATACCTCTTCCATGCTCCGGGAGAGTGCGAAGTCCTGTTCCACGATGGTTTTTAGACATAGTTTACTCCTTTTTCCCGGTATCAGTATCGGCATCAGCTTTTCTTTTTTTGGGAGATGCAGTTTTCTTTGCAGCCGGCTTTTTAACCTTTGGGGCAGCCTTTTCAGTAGAATCAGCTTTATTCTCTGATACTTCTGTTTTCTTCTCAACTTTCTTTGCTTTTGCGTCAGCTTTCTTTTCAACCGCAGCTGTATCAAGCTTATAGTCTACAAGTTCGAGAATAACTACATCAGCAGCATCACCCTGACGGAAACCTAGTTTAAGTACACGGGTATAACCACCGTTCCGCTCTTTCATGCGCGGTCCGATTTCAGTAAACAGTTTATTGAGAATTTTTTCATCCTGAATAAACTTAGCAACCTCACGACGGTTATGTACTGAATCAACCTTTGCACGCGTAATAAGCCTTTCAGCAGCTTTACGAACTTCAAGAGCCTTTGATTTTGTAGTGGTAATACGCTCAAATCTGAAGAGCGACGTTACCATATTCCGTGACATAGCACGGCGGTGTGCTGTTGTTCGCGAAAGCGGATTAAAACCATTCTTATGATTCATCTGTTTCTTCCTTCTGCTTTGTTATATT
>JBAYAJ010000004.1:0-38830 GCA_041669845.1 Treponema sp. | reverse complement strand
GTCCTCTTTGCATACTCGCCATATTCATAAATACTTTTTTCATTGGAAAAGTCAATGATAACATCAACTTTCTGATTTTCATCATCTGTTATTTCATTTAACGTATCTTTTGAATCACCAACCTCGACGCAAGCGAGGTATGGAGTTCTCTAAAGGTATTGCAGTCGGGATTTAATACCCCTCATACGCCCCAAGGGGCGGGGTATTAAACCCTCCGCACGAATAAATTAAAGCCGGATCATCTGATTTTATTTCCAGATACTCTGCCGCAGACCGGTGATCAAACGTGTCTGTTTTCTTTACAATCCATTTTAATGTACAATTCTTACTGGTCAATAGAACAGAAGCTGCAGCTTTCCCTGCCCTTCCGAATCCAAAGAATCCTACTTTCATCATGCCTCTTCTTATATACTGTAAATTGTAAGGGCCGTCCCGTCAGTAAAACTTTCGGAACGACTTCTTACCGTGAAAAATATAACAGATAAGGAAACAGAAAGAATGCATCAGGATGAAGGTTTTACAGCCGGGTAAGTGGTACGTACCCGGCTGTAAAAAACAGATCAGGCTATTTTGAATTTATTTACTTCGTTAAACAGCTCCTTGATACTGGTCGTATTCTTGAAGCTGGTGTCATTAATCTGGTTGATTGCAGTATTAATCTCGCTTGTACCAGTCGACATCTCTTTGAGATTGCCCGACAGCTCAGTTGTAATCCGGGAAACAGTCTGCATCTGCTCAATGATGGCAACACTGGCGGTGCTGATATTTTTGGATTCACTGCTGACAGTCGAAGAACTATCACGTATAGAAGAAATCCCTTCGAGTACCTGGGTTCCCGCCGTATTCTGTTCGACAAGCGAAGTTTTTATCATATCTTCGTTGTCTTTTACGTTCCGGGAAATACTCAGCAATTCTGCAAATTGTTTTCTTGTACCGGTTGTAAAAGAAAGAACCTCGTCAATAGAAGATTTAAGTGTCTTCAGAACGTTGTTTATCGATTTCGCCTGCAATGCAGACGTTTCGGCAAGTTTTCTGATTTCATCCGCAACGACGGCAAACCCCTTTCCGGATTCCCCGGCGTGAGCAGCCTCAATCGCGGCATTCATGGAAAGAAGGTTTGTCTGGCTCGCAATATTCTGAATAATCGAACTTGCTTCAATGAGTCCTTCCGAATCCGCCGCTATTTTTGCAACGATAGAATTCACTTCGTCTATGCTTTTGTCACCTCGTTCCGAGGATTCCTGCAGAAGCGTTGCTGCCTGAGTATTTTTGTCAGCAAGCTGGCCTACCGAACGTATGTTTGACACCATTTCTTCGATTGCGGAAGAGGACTGTGAAAGACTTGCACTCTGCGAAATAATCATTTCATCAAGTTTTTTAATATTGCTGACAATCATATTAAGCGCGTCACTGGTCTTCTTGACACAATCATCCTGCGTCTCCGCTTCTTTTTCCACCGAACTGATGTTGGACGAAATCTGATTAATGGAGGCTGCCGTTTCGTTCATACTGGCGGAAAAAGATTCGCTGATTTCAGAAAGTGTCGCAGTTTCCGTATGTATGCCGGTAATCGATTTTGCTATTTTCTCAAGCGTCATGTTAAAAGAATCTGCAAGTTCCTGAATTTCATCGTGCGAAGTAATGTGCAGCCTGCATGTCAGGTCGCCGTCTCCCTGTGCAATATTTTTGAGGGCATCGGTAACCTGCCGGAGCGGAGAAAGAATTTTTGAAAGCAGGAATGTGATAAGAAAAAACGCCACAAGAACGGCTGCAAAAACAAGCAAAACAAGCATCCGTTTTATTATCCTTGCAGTCGCACCGAATTCGGCATTATCAACGACGGAGATATATTCCCAGCCGAGTTTTGTATCTGCGGAGCGGTACAGTTTCGTATTATATGTCCTGCCGTCCGATTTAAACTGCATGGGATGCCCGGCAAGTGTACTGATATCGGAAAATATAGCAATACCCGATTCGCTGAGCAGCTTTCCGGACATACTGTTGTCATGAGGATTTGAAACGACCATCCCGTTTCTGTCAATGACTATCAGATATCCGCCTTTACCGATGACCGTATTTTTGAGTATACCGGTCAGTTCATTCAGATCAAGATCAAAACCGATAACACCGGCAGGCCTGCTGCCCTCACCTTTCATCAGGCTGACCACACTGACTGTCGTATCGCCGCTCGTTGCAATGTAAATATCCGAATATGCAACACCGTTTGTTTCTTTTGCAAGTTTGTACCAGTCTCTCTTTCTCGGATCATATCCCGGTTTTCTGGGAATTGCGGGATACTGCATATATCCGCCGTTTTCTTCAGTACCGATAAATATATCCTTTATGAGAGAAAAGCCTTTTACGTCCTCTGCAAATCGGTAGTAGAGATTCTTCTCTTCCGGACTATTCTGCTCCGGTGTCATCGGAATTTCTGCTGTGCCTGTTTCATTGCTGTAGGATTTGATTGAATGCACAGCTTGAACCGCTTCAGGCGTTTGTGCAAGTGTATCAAGAATATGTTCATACGTTGACAGGTACCGGTCAATACTTGCATCAAGTGCAGTTGTCTGGGCATCGACATTCGCATAGAAACTGGCATTTGTCTGCCTTGAAACAATCAGGGCCGTACTTATACCAAAGCCGACAACCGTACACCCCAGAAGAATTGTAAATGCAGCAAACAACTTCCCCGTTATTCCGCGAAATTGTATTCTTTTCATCTGCATGCCCTCTAGGGAAGTTTTACACCGGCAGTTTTACCGTATTTTATGTGCATCTGATCAGGCGTAAACGAACCTGTGTTGTCATTGCGCCCCTGAAGCAGACAGCGTGCATCTTTACTGCCGTATGATGAGACAGCTTCTTCTGAAAGTTTTCCCAGAATCTGTCCCTTTCCCTTGAGTCTGTTTATGATAAGTCCGAGTTTCATACCCGGAAAATCACTGAGCATATTCTGGTCGCCGGTGCTGTCTCCTGCGACAAGAAGCGGATCGTATCCGTATTTTCCGTCAGAACCGGCAAGGAAACGCCTGATGGTTTCCGTTTTACCCGGTCCCTGTGTCTGGGCATAGCCTGCGCGCATGGCAGGTTGTATACGGCCGTCGCTGTCCCTTTCAAGCTGCATGGCAAATATATGGGATTCATCCTCGTTGTAACCGAAGTCAGGATTTGTTCCGATTTCCTTTACAACATCAATAAATGAGGCAGAGCAGATATATACGTCAAAGCCTGCTTCACGGAGAGCTGCGTGGAGATTCTGCATTTCCGGCAGAAGGCGCAGGCCGTTTTTCCATGTAACCTGAATCTGCCCTGTTTTCTGCCCGGGCAGTTCAGCGGCATCAGGGCTTGTCCATGTAACGGTTGATACCGGCTGCTTCAGCTGCCAGTGTATTGTATCAGCAGTAAGCGCACGTACCTGCTGTTCATTCATACCGGTAAAAAGATAGAGAACCCACGGATAGGCAATATCTTCGCTGAACGTTTCACTGATTGCATCATATGTAAAACGGACTTTTGTAATAAAATTAAGGTAATTGGGATTCTTCTGCACCTCTTCAAGAGAAGCTGATCCGCCGCCGCCAAGACCTTTATAATTGTCATACAGCCATGTATAGCTGCCGGTGATATCCTGCGCGATCATGTCGATTGAAACGTTCTGTCCGTCTTTGTCCGTCAGCGCAAAATTCACAGCCGGATTAATATTCATCCTGACTGCCTGATCCAGTTCTTCCGGCGTTGCCGCGAATCTCAGATTTTCAAGCTGGTAGACAAGTGTCGCCTCTTCAACATCAAGAAAGATACAGGTATTATCCCAGTCGAATACTGCATACGGCGGCTTCTGAGGATTGTAATCCTTACTACCCTTTCCGTACTCTGCAATGAGCTGATTGAGACGGCCTCTGTTAAATGAGTCCCAATTGCCAGGGGCAATTTCCAGTTGTTCTTTTGTTTCCGCCGGCTTCTGTTTTTGTGCCTGTGCAGTTGCACACGCAGAAAAAGTAAAACTGCAAAGAAACAATACCAGTGTAATGAAAATAACTACTTTCCCGTTCATAACCATAAGTTCCTCTGTATTTTGTGATAATTATTATGATTTGCAAATCTGCATGGATATACACCAAAAGATGTATACCCATGCAGATTTACTAAAAATAGTATAACACACTTAGCAGGAGAGGGCAAATAAGATATCGGTATATTTACAAGTAACGCGAGATTGCTGAAAAACATGCGTATTTTTCAGA
The DNA here is from genome assembly GCA_041669845.1 of Treponema sp. Taxonomy (GTDB): domain Bacteria; phylum Spirochaetota; class Spirochaetia; order Treponematales; family Treponemataceae; genus Treponema_D. Next base: position 34,586 of record JBAYAJ010000004.1, on the reverse strand, counting down.
ACGTATGCTTCCACCTGAAGCCAAGCCGCTGAAAATACCACTCCCGCCCGGCGTATGTCAGCAGGGGTTCTTCATCCTCGCTGGTATGGCTTTCCGTGAAACTGCGCCGCGCCTTGAAATTGAGCATAGCAGACAGTGTATCACGCTTTGAAAACGTCAGCTGCATAAGCGGAGATATTTCAACGGTCATGAAATCTCCGGAAAATGAATCTGCAATGTCTCCGTAGTCAGCTGCATTATAATGGCCGTACAGTTCCGCACTTACACCGGCAAGTGAAAGGACACCCGGCATCTGGTATCCGAGCAGATAATACTGGTCATACTGCCAGCCGTCTGCGCAGCCCCTGGTTGTCTGCCAGTTCCACACCGTACTCGATGTACCGGTGAGTGTTTTGTATTCAATTTCATAATTTGCAACCATAATAATATGGTGCCATTCTCCCGGCCAGAGAGCAGCAGTGTCGAACATGAATGTTCCGTTTACATAGCCGCACAGATACCATGTTTTGAACGGCGTAAGGCTGTCATACTTTCCCGTATCAGCATTATATCCGGAAATTCCCTGTATACCGGACAAATCCCAGCCGGTTCCGGCCATTCCGCCCGCGGAGAATACAAGAAAAGCTGCCGGAGAAAAAGAAACGGCAGCTTTGGGCATAAGAGAAACAGGGGTCAGTTCAAACTCCCCGGTAAAAGTAACATTATTCTCTTTGAACAGAAGGTTGTCTTCAGGAAGCAGCGGAATTGAAACAGGAATACGGTATGATGCACTGAGAGTAGTCCGTGCCTGTATCTGGTCATATGCACCGGTAACAGGAGCGTAATGTGTATTACCGGAACAATACGCACTTGCCGTGTACCACGCAAAATCGGTTGTCACCGACATGTCAAGCGGTGGTTTTTCTGCGTTCTGGGCAGAAACTGCCGCGGCAAGCAGAAATGCAGAAAGAACTACAGAAATAGTATATCGTTTCATATTTTATATCCTTTTTTTATTATCTGCCCGGACAACTTCTTCCCGAGTCTGTTTCCTTTCCTTTGCAGCCGCTCAGGAATACCGTGTCTGTTCTTTGTTCCGGGCAGTACCAGCGTTCCGGTAATACAGAATCCTGCATACCGGAGTATTTCTCGGAGTGCACGGACTGCATGTCCTGTCTGCCCGAAAAGGACGCTGAACGGCCAGGGTGTCGTGCAGGCAGTGACAATAATTGCTTTCTTCCCTTTGTGCAGTGGAACCGGTATGCCATGCGGTGATTCACACATTAAAGACGGAACGACACGGTCGAACAGAAGTTTAAGCTGGCCGCTCATGTTCCCCCAGTAAACAGGTGTCCCGACAATAACCGCCCGGCAGACGCGGATGTCTTCTGCAAATGTATGGGCATCATCGTGCGGAAGGACACAGGTACCAGTACTGCGGCATTTCATACATCCCGTGCACGGACGGATTATCATATTCTGTACGTCGTACCAGTGAACGTCACCGGATGTACCGCAGCTGTCCGCCACCGCATGAAGCAGACGGGCGATGGTACCATTCTTCCGCGGGCTGCCGTTTATGACAATAACAGCCGGCGTCATTCCGCACTGCTCCAAGACGCTTCCGCTTTCGTAATAATCTGAAGTGCGGTCGTAAGCCCGGCCAGATCATTGTGCAGCTCACCGTCACGTCCTGTTACCGAGCCGGTACCGGCAGGGACAAGTACCGTCGGTATTACGGGTTGTATCTGTGCCGCAGCGTCACCCGTACCTTTTTCCGGCGACTGTGTATCAAGAGTACCTCTGTATACGACCGACGGCTGACCGTTCACGCCCGAATACTGCGCACTGCCTTTTTTTGCTTTTTTAGGCCATGATTCGTTGTAATCAAAACTGTGATTCACTTCGATTTTTACAACATACTGTTCACAAGAAGGAAGACGTACCGAATACCTGACGGCATCCGATGCTCCCGATGTTGCGGAAGTGACGGCGTCGGTCTTTGTTTTGTCCTGTACCGCCTCCATCGTAACCGGCCTGCTGCCCACTGCATGGTACCAGACCGGCAGTGATTCCGGCCTTCCGTCCTTTGGTGCAAACAGCCAGTTTTTTTTCGCCGCACGCTGCGTAACATACAGTGTCGTTACGTACGTCCCGTCAGCCTTCTCAACCCATACCGCAAACTGCGGTCCCCGTTCCGTTTTCCAGTATGCACCGGGTGTAACAGTAACGGTAAGCGTTCCCTCCGGTACGGTATCAGAAGCATACAGTGCACTTAAAACGACAGACAGACCTACAGCAAGTACAAGTAACATGCGTTTGATTTTCATTATACATTCCCCCCTTTTGGAAATATGACCGAAAGATATATTGTTATAAAGCGTTCTGTGTATTCTGTTCCTGACTGCCAGTACGCGGGATCGGCTCTGTTCAACAGAATTGCCTCGACTGTTCCCCACAAAGCCGACACGGCAACAGACGTATCAAGCCTTGGATTATCAGAGACGGCCGTATGCTCCTGCACAGCCTGTTCCAGAAGCCGCTGCCCCAGTTCACTGCATTCATAATATGTCTTCAAATCTTCTGCAGATGCTGTTGTGTTGGCCTTGAGTCTCCCCATGACGAGCAGTGCCTTCTGAGGATTGTTGAAACACCATGCAGCGAACGCTTCCAGAGAGGCTCTGACTTTGCCGTATGTCGTATGTGCAGCAGTTATTTCCGCTTCCATATCTGTCTTTAAATCGGCAAGACAGTCAAGTTTTACCGCCTCGAACAGTTCTGTTTTATCATGATAATAGTGGTAGATTGCCGTCGCAGATACATTACATGCCCGTGCAATGTCACGCATCCCGATTTCGTCCGGTTCGTGATCCATAAGCAGGTCGAGTGTCTTTGTAATGATGGTCCGCTCAAGATCCGGATCTGCTGTACGCATCTTTCCTCCTGTATGTTAACAATGTTATTTTAACATAGTTAACTTAACACTGTTAAGTTATACAGAAAGAAACACTCTTTGTCAATAGTGTGTAAACCAGTACCGGCAGGCTGTTGGGAATGGATATATTTATGTGCACATATAGCCTAGTCTTTCAAGCATCGCAATATCTTCCTGATTGGTCGAACCCGGTGTCGTTAAAAAGTCTCCGGATATCAGTGCGTTTGCACCGCACTTGAACACGTCCTCACCATTATTTCCGAGACTCTTTCTGCCCGCCGCACAGCGGATTGTCTGCGACGGCATGATAAACCGGAATACGGAAAATGTACGGAGAATTTCATCCTTTGTCAGAGGTTTGTTTTTTTCAAACGGTGTACCTGGTATGGGGGTCAAAATGTTCACCGGTACGGACTGGACGCCGAGCCGGCGCAGTGCAAGGGCAAGGTCGATGCGGTCCGACCGTGATTCACCAAGCCCTATGATGCCTCCAGAACATATTTCAAGTCCCTCCTGTTTTGCGGCTTGTATTGTCGCAACGCGTTCCTCGTAGGTGTGGGTCGTACAGATGTGCGGAAAAAAGTTTTCCCCCGTTTCGAGATTATGGTGATAACGTGATACGCCTGCGGCCTTGAGCTGCCGCAGTTGTTCCGGTTTAATAATACCAAATGATGCACATACAGCCATTCTGCCACGGGAGTCCTGCCGTATTTTTCTGAAGCATGCAAGCCCGGCCTCAAAATCACTACCCGCCAGTGTCCGTCCCGCAGTAACGAGCGAAATGCGGGTTACGTTCCCGGAGAGGGCATGCTGTGACAGTTCGGACGCTTTCTGCGGCGTTATCATGGGGGCGGTTGTACACGCTGTTTTCCAGTATACCGACTGAGCGCAGTATTTACAGTTCTCGCTGCAGTTTCCCTGTTTTGCGTTTATGATTGAACAGATACTGCTTTCTGCGGAACAGCACGACTTTCTGATCCGGTCGGCAGCATCGAATAAGTCACGGGACGATCCGGCTTCGTACAGCGCAAGTGCCTCTTTTTTTGTAATCTGATATTTTTCAGTGATAATCTCTCTTTCAAGTTTTGAAATCAGTTCATTCATTACTGGTACTCCTGTTTACAAATGCCTGCCGGGTCGTTTCTGCCTGATGTAAAAGACATGAAAAAAGAGCCTGCAGTTCAAGATAGGCAGTGCTGATTATTTTGATTATGTTTTTCTTTTTTCCAGCTGCAGACCGTGCGAGCGATGCCAGATGAACCCGGTTCCACGTTGCGAAAACCTGCGGAATAAACGTGATCGCAAGCGAAATCACGAATGCCGGATTCCACTTTTTTACGGGAGGTAGCACACGGGCAATGCTGTTTTGAACCGATTCAAGTGCATTCTTTATTTCGATGGACGAAGTTGTTTCAAAAACAACCTGCGCTGCAAGGGCCGTTACAAAAAAGCGGACCGTATAAAGTACGCCGGCCCGCAGACCCTCCGTATTGAGTGCAAAAAACGGGAGAACAGTAATAATGTGAGCAGACGGTACGACTCCGGTGAGGGATGGTGGGAACGTAAGTGTACCGAACACCGTGACAAACGCACCAAGCACGGGAACGAATGCAAGCTGTCTGAGCGACTGCCGGTGGGCGCCGGAAAGAAAAAACAGTACTGCACTCACTGCAAGGCAGCAGCCTGTACGCACAAATTCGTGTGGTCCGTTTGTAAATGTGCAGACGCAGAACACCATGAGGAACGACAGTTTTACAAGTGCCGGCGTTTTGTGCAAGACTGTCGTACCACGCCGGTACGCAAAGAGTGTCATTGCCATAGTAAATCTTCCAGAGAATGGTACTGTGCGACTGGGTTGCGGATACTCCACTGTTCAAGCGGCTGCTGCAGACCTTCCTGTGGAGTACCGTCAAAACGGATTCTGCCTTTATCGAGAACAAGAAAACGATCGGCAAGCCCGAGTACTTTTTCAAGTTCATGCGTGAGGACGAGTACTGTTTTCTTTTCTTTTTTCAATTGCTGTAAAATTGCGCACACCTGTCGTACTCCCGGCCAGTCAAGATTTGCAAACGGTTCGTCAAAGATGATAAGCGACCGGTTCATTGCAAGAATGCCCGCAACGGCAAGACGCCGCTTTTCTCCACCTGACATCATGCGCGCGGGAGCTGTCTTTTTATTCAGCAAACCCGTCTGCTCAAGAGAACGCGTTACCCGTTCCGCCAGTACGTCTTTTTTCAGACCGCAGTTTTTTGCACCGAAAGAAACATCTTCTTCAGGTGTTTCTCCGAGTATCTGAGCGTCTGCATCCTGAAACACAAGTCCTGCTGTACAGCCGTGCAGAGTAATTGTTCCCGACGAAGCATCGTCGAGTCCCGCTATGAGTGACATAAGTACGCTTTTACCCGAACCGTTCGATCCGGCAATCACGGCGAATTCGCCGGTTCGAATCGAAAACGAAACATCGTCGAGCGCACACGTACCGTCGGTAAATGTACGGCAGACATGCGAAACTTCAAGTGCCAGACTGTCCTGTTTTTCCGGTGATGAGGAACTGATCATGACTGATTACCCGATATATTCCGCAATCACCGGTCTGAATTTTTTTGTAAGCAGCACCATCAGCACCAGCTTGATGATGTTTCCAGGAATGAACGGAATAAGTACGGCAGCGAGTGCCTTTGCAAGTCCGCAGTGAGTAACAATCCTGAAACCTATGATGCCGCAGATAAAAACAATGACGGTCGCAGTCAGTCCGGCAGCGGAAATTGCAATATATGATATGGCTCTGCCGTGTTTTTTTGAAGGCGGGAGCATCAGCTTAATCACAATTCCAGCGGCAAGCGCTGCAAGCAGGTACCCGACAAGAAAACCGCCCGTCGGCCCGCCGATAATGACATGCAGCCCCGCTTTGCCGGAGAACACAGGCAGTCCGATGCAGCCAAGTACAAGGAACACGAAAACAGCAACAGTACCGTACAGCGGACCGAGCAGCATCCCCGAAAGCATTGCCATCATATCCTGCAGAACAATCGGAATACCGCCCGGCAGCGGAATCTGAATAAAGCATCCGGCCGCAGTAAGCGCTGCAAACAGTGCGGCTAGAATAACTCCCATTCCCCGGTGTTTTTTGCCGGCAGCTGCTTTCCGTTCAATTTTTTTTTCACCATTTTCTTCCATACTATTACATACTCCTTCTGTAACTGACTTATTTTGATTTTATAAAGCGTACTGTTCCTGGTGGTAGTACCGTTTCTGTTCCTGTATCCGGAGAATCAAACACAGCCCATCCCCAGCCGTTTATTTTCCTGAAAAGATGTTCTTCACCGCTGTGCATAAAACGGACTGTTGCTCCGCTGTCGCAGCACAGACTGTTCCATTCCGAAGCAAGAGCATCAGAATCAGACTGTGCCAGTTTTTCCTGCTTCCGGAATTCATCCCGGAAAGAAAGAAGCAGCTCTTTGCGAGAAAGGCATCCGTCCGGAGAAACACAGTCACTTGCGGGGATGTGAGGACAGGTAATCATGTTCAGGCCGATCCCGATGTTTATCCAGCGGCAGATACCGCCAGAAGAAGAAAGTTCGTCAAGAAGACCACCTGCTTTTCCCTTATCAGTCCAGATGTCGTTTGGCCAGCGTACATAAAACTGTCTGTCAGTTTTTCTCTTCAACACGTTTGCAAGCGCTACCTGCGATGCCATAGTCATGCGGTGTGAAGCAGCCGCAGGCAGATGACTGTGCGTTATTACTGTATAGGCAAGACTGCCCTCTGTCGTCGTCCACGAGTGATTGTTCTGCCCGTGACCTTTTGTCTGCCTGTCTGCTGTAACAATCTTTATCTGTGTCTGATTTCCGTCTTCTTCCGATTCAACAATCCTGCGCGCTTCCAGCATTGTTGATTCAGTTTTAGTAAAATGAGAGAACAGCTGTTCTTCATTACCGAATTCCCAGGGAAAAAGACTGTCCGGCAGATCATGAGTAAGCTGGTATCCGTTTTTTGTTGACGTTATACCGTATCCTGCTGCCTGCAGCGACTGTACTGCTTTCCACACGGAAACACGGGACACACCGGTCTGTCCGGCAATCAATTCGCCGGAAACAGGATCTCTGTTCGACCGCAGAAGTTCAAGTACTTTGTATTTGGTGGAAGTAGTATTGTTACCCATACAAATAATGATGGTAACCAAATACAAAGTAAAAGTCAACACAGTCAGCTGTAGTATTATTTCCTTTTAAATACTATACACTTGACAATTATTTTTAATCACATAATGATACCTTTCATGAAAAACGAAGATATACTCATTACAGGGTTGCATGAAAACAACCTCAAGAACGTGAATCTGCGGATTCCGAAGCAGAAGCTCGTCGTATTTACCGGCGTATCGGGAAGCGGAAAATCAAGTATCGTGTTCGATACGATCGCATCCGAATCGCAGCGGCAGATGAATGAAAGTTATTCCGCTTTTATCCGCAGCAGGCTGCCAAAATATCCGGTACCGCATGCAGACAGTATCGAAAATCTTACGGCATCCGTCATAGTGGACCAGTCGCCGCTCGGCGGGAATGCACGGTCCACGGTCGGGACGATTTCCGACATGTATGCCCAGATGCGTCTTATTTTCTCGCGCATCGGAACACCGCACGTCGGTACTGCTTCTTTTTTTTCCTTTAACGACCCGAACGGTATGTGCAAAACGTGCAGCGGACTGGGTAAAGTAACAAAACTTAATACGGTGCAGTACATAGAAAGTGAAAAATCGCTCAGAGAAGGCGGCATACTGTTCACGCTGTACCGTCCGCAGGGGTATTACTGGAAACAGCTGGAAAAGTCACATTTTTTTGACATGGATAAAAAACTCAAAGACTTCAGTACGGAAGAATACAATCTGCTTATGTACGGAAACCGTGCGGGCGAAGGCAATCCTCGTGAAAGTAAATACTGCGAAGGACTTGTACCCCATTTCTCCCGCCTCTTCCTTCACCGCGATCTGAGTTCGTACTCAAAATCGCTGCAGGAACATCAGGCAGCTCTTATGGTTGAAGAACCGTGCCCGGACTGCTGCGGAACACGGTTGAATGAAGCGGCGCGTTCGTGCCGGGTTGCAGGTTTTACGCTGCCCCAATTGTGTGCAATGGAATTTACGGAACTGCACGAAGTACTCGCGGCAGTCACCGATCAGCGTGTTGCAACAGTCGTGTCCTCTCTGCGTGCAACGCTCGGCAGGCTTATCAGTATAGGGCTTCCGTATCTCTCACTCGACCGTGAATCGTGTACGCTTTCGGGAGGAGAAGCGCAGCGGCTCAAACTCGTACGCTATATGAGTTCGTCGCTCACCGGTCTTACCTACATCTTCGACGAACCGAGTACGGGACTGCACCCGCGGGACGTATGGCGCATGAACAATCTGCTTGCTTCCCTCCGCGATAAAGGTAACTCCGTCCTTGTTGTCGAGCACGACCGCGACGTCATTGCAACCGCCGACGAAATCATAGACGTGGGACCGGGAGCAGGAAGAAACGGCGGGCAGATTGTGTTCCAGGGACCGTACGACAGGCTTCTGTCGTCGGGAACACTCACGGGAGACGCAATGAAAGCGGTACTTCCGTACAAGGAGGAAGTACGGACGGCAAAAGGTCAGCTGCCGGTAGAACATGCGTCAGTCCACAACCTTAAAGACGTGTCGGTGAACATCCCGGAAGGAATACTAACCGTCGTTACAGGGGTTGCGGGAAGCGGAAAAAGTTCGCTTATATCGCACGTATTTGCGGAAAAATATGCGGACCGCGTCATACGAGTAGATCAGGGACCGATTACCGCAACGAACCGATCGATGCCGGCGTCGTTTCTGGGCTGCTTCGACGAAATCAGAAAACTGTTCGCTGCGGAAACAGGAAAACCGGAAGGATTATTCAGCTTCAATTCTGAGGGAGCGTGCCCGGTCTGCGGTGGTAAAGGAGTTATCGTCACCGAACTGGTGTTCATGGATCCTGTCGTAACGCCGTGTGAAGCATGCGGCCAGACACGGTACAGCGATACGGCCCGGGAAATACGCTGCCGCGGGAAATCGATTGTGGACGTGCTGGACATGACTGCCGAGGAAGCGCTTTCATTCTTCAGCGGAATCAGGGACTGCGGGGCAGACAGTACAAAACAGCAGGAAGCAGCAGCGAAGTGTGCGGCAAAAATCTGCCGCACGCTCCGTGCGATGACTGAAACGGGACTTTCCTATCTTGCACTCGGACAGCCGCTTTCGACGTTGTCAGGAGGAGAAAGACAGCGCATCAAGCTTGCAAAATCACTCGGGAAAAAAGGAAGCATCTACATACTGGATGAACCCACGACAGGGCTGCATGTCTCGGATACCGGCAGGCTGCTTACCCTCTTCGACCGCATCGTGGACAAAGGAAACACGATGGTCATCATAGAGCACGACCTTGACGTGGTCAGACATGCCGACTGGGTACTGGATATCGGTCCGGAAGGCGGCAAAAACGGTGGACAGGTCGTGTTCGAAGGTACTCCCGCGCAGATGCGCGACAGTGCACACACGATTACCGCGGAATGGCTGCGGAAGCAGGAGAAAATCATGGACTGAGACTCAGGGACATGCTGAGTAAATCACAAGAATGTAATCAGCATGTCCCCTGCGGCGGTCTGTTATATTTCAGATATCTGAAATATAGTAGAAACAGAGGACGTTATCATGAAGTACTTTACTGCTGCCGAATTTTCAAAAAAATGGGGCATTTCCTGCCGTATGGCTGCATACTATTGTGAAAAAGGAAGAATTACAGGGGCAGTGAAAAAGGGAAAGATATGGTTCATCCCTGAAAATACTGAAAAACCGGCAGATAAAAGGGCTTCAAAAAACAGACTGGTAATTCAGGATAACAGCGCCCTTCAGGGTGATTTTGAACTGATTAACAAAACTGATAATGACAATGATTCTGTCATGTATCACGTTAACGACCTGTATAAAAATCTTACTATTACGCGCGATACGCTGCGGCACTATGAAGAAATCGGCCTTGTTACGCCGGGACGGGACAAAAACAGCATGAAACGTTTAAAGGCGTCGTGTACATTTTCATCAGTTTCGTTGCATTTTCAGGGCACGCGGAACGTAATTTTTATGAAGTCTGGATTCCGCTGAAATAGGCAGTATTTTGTCTTGACCCGGGCGCCGTCCCCTCCTTTTCACTTACGATCAGAAATCGAAGGTAAAAGGACACTGCTGAATGAAAACAAAAAATGACGGAAAAATCATGCGGACGTTTCTGTTGTATTCGTTCGCGTTTGCATGGATAACGGAACTGCTGATAATTGCGGCTTACAGGCTCGGCCTTATGTCGGGAAAAACAGGTATCATTCTGCACTATGTTTTAATTATTGCAGGCCCGGGACTGTCTCCTGCATATCCGGCATACAGTTTGCTGCTTGTGTACTGCTGGAAACATACCGGGGAAATTCGTGGTATCTGTTCATCGTCTATATGCCGCTTATGGGTCTGGGCGGCGGACTGGAAGAAATCGGCTGGAGGGATATTCTGCAGCAGTTGATGGAAGAACGGTTCCCCTTTCTGACTGCGGCAGGACTGGAAGGCATTCTATGAAGCATCTGGCACCTGCCGCTGTGGTTTGTACCGGAATCGGCACAGAGTTGTTTTAATTTCGCCGCTTTCAGGCTGTACTGTATTGTACTGGGATGTACGCTTGCAGCCGTATACAGGCTCACTCACTGTATCTGGGCCTCCATCCTGATTCATGCATGGGGAAACACGACGGTCGGCGGCATGTATACGTTTTCGACTCTGACGGATTTCCCGGGGATAAAAACAATTATCGTGTATACAGTGCAGATACTGCTGGTCATTGTAATCTGTAAACATTATGACGGGCTGTTCATTAAAAAGAGGCACTGATTTAAATTCAACTGCAGCAATTATGGGAGAACAACTTTATCCGTATATTTCCCTCATGCACTCCGTCCTTATAGAGGTCCCTGCTGTGCCCGTAACACCCTCCCGTATGCTCCTGTAACCGCCCGTACACACTGTACATAACCGTTCCCCTACAGTATCCATAATCGTCCCTGAATACAGTACGGTATATGAATTACCCGCTAATCAGGAAGGTGGTTACCCGTAAATTAAGACGGGTACTACCCGCTACTAAGGATGGTCATCACCCGCTGACAGGGAATGCATTTTTTTGAAACAAAAAATCAATATATTTTTCAGAATCCGTGGTATACCTACAAGATGAGAAGAAAAAGATGAAATTATCATCACTGGAAGTGCGATCCGGATTTTCCGGGAAAAGGGACAGGTCCGGGTTACACTGCACAAAAGCAATTCTGCAACGGAGAAGGGATACGGATGTATAGACCGCAGGACTCTTTCCATTCCCGATATCATCAACCGGTTTCAGGACTCCAATACGGGAGTCACACTGGGAATGATGCTCCACTGTACACGGATTTCCAGGGAAAAAATCCTTACTCTGTTCTCTGAAGGCTGTTCCATAACTATGTTCTACACAGGCATTCAATATTCTGCTGTAAAAAGCGGTACGAATCTGACTGTGCAAAAATCAAATGTTGTTGAAGCCCGGTATCGGCAAGGTAATACTTTGCACCCGTCGTAAGATACTGCTTTCATTTCACATCGCAGCGTTCGGCCTCATGTAAAATAAAACTTTCAGTAAGCGCTTCAATGTAATTTTCCACCGTATGGAATGAAACTTTTCTGCCGGTGGATGTCATCGTATTTGCAATTTTCGCCGCTGAGGTCTACATTAAATATGTATTCATTGCCTGAAGCTCTGCATATATTCATATAAGTTTAGGACAGAAAGGAAGTATCCTCAATCCGGCAGACATCAAAATCTGTTTGCCTTTCCCGTACTAACTTAGTATCATACCGGGGAGGCACAAAATGAGACCATTTCCCTTGGACACGTATTTGAAACAAATTACCGGCTTTTATGAATTTCTTGCAGGCCTTGAAGACATTGCAGACACACTCACCAGTGCCGACACGTGGACAATCAGGAATCACGTCGCACATCTTATAGATTCGGCATCAAATAACCATCAGCGGTTTGTCCGTCTGCAGCTTTCATCTTCTATCGTTTTTCCCGGTTATGAAGCGGAACCGTGGGTTTCGGTATCCGGTATAAAGCAGATGGATTTCGGACAGCTCATTCTGCTGTGGAAACTGTACAACGAATATCTTCTGGAAGTGATACGCACCATACCTGATGACTGTCTCCTGCATACATGGCAGCCGGAAACAGGAGGAACTCCGCGTACACTTGATTTTTTGGTACAGGATTACTATGCACACATGAGGATACACGAAAAAATGATTGGTAAAATCGCTGAGGCTTGTTTCCGCTGAATTTACAATACAGATTATAGGATACCACATGGGGAGCACGGACCGGTACCAGTCTTTACGCATGGCTTCCTGCCGGTCACCAACGTTTTATACAAAACAGCTATTCATGAATGTCTGCCTTTTTTCCGTCCCGTATCTGTATTCCGGAAAACCGATTTTAACCGTCGTAACACCGGGAAGGTAACTTGTACACATTTATTTCCGTCAGTGCTACTTTCCGCTGAATATTTTGACAAACAGCAGGATAAGCACGACGATAATAACGGGACGGACATATTTTTCCCCGTCCTGTATGACCAGACCGGAACCGCAGTAATTACCTGCAATACTGCATACAGCAGCCGCTGCTCCAAGTATCCACACAACCCTGCCGCCCGTTATGAAGGTGGCAAGAGCTGCTGCATTCGATGACCAGTTCACGCATTTCGTATTACCGGCAGCATCACGTTCTTTAAACCCGAGTATGCCGGTAAATACGAGCATAAGAAAGGTACCAGTGCCGGGTCCGTAAAATCCATCGTACATCCCGATTACAAGAGAAGCTCCCGTTGCAATTATAAGCTGGGTTTTCTGTGAAAGAGATCCGTGGCCCTTTCCCCGCACCAGCGTATTCTGTTCCTGCAAATCAGTTTCTACCGGTTTCTCTTTTTTTCCACGACGGAAAACAGTAACAACAGCAACGAAAGGCAGAACAACAAGAAGAACTTTTTTCAAAAGGTCGTCACCGGCTCTAAGAGAAAGTCGTGCACCGGCAGCAGATCCCGCAAGTGCCGCAGCTACCGTCGGCAGAATGAATATTTTTTGAAAACACCTGTTTTTCAGATACCGGCCGGTTGCAACAGTCGAACCGCAGAACGACGAAAGTTTATTCGTCGCAAGCGCATTATGAACGGGAAGCCCCGCAAAAAGATATGCAGGCAGAGAAATAATACCGCCGCCGCCTGCAATGGAGTCAACAAATCCTGCAAGAAAGACAAGCGGACATACGATGAAAAATGTAAAAGGAGTAAGCGGCATTACATTCATATCTGTAAGTGGTCATTTTAGAACATACACAGGGTATGTACAAGCAACTGTATCCGGTTTTTATTGGAAACATCTTCTTTATAGAAAGAATTACTTACTATTCATTGTGAAAATGTTATACTTTCTGCATCAGGAGGCACAATATGAACGCTGGTATTTCACGTGACGATGCATGGAATTTGTTGAAAAAATATAATAGTGATCCTTTTCACCTGGAACATGGACAGATAGTTGAAGGTACGATGCGCTGGTTTGCCCGTGTGCTCGGTTATGAGGCCGATGAAGAGTTCTGGGGTATTGTAGGGCTGCTTCACGATCTTGATTTTGAAAAGTGGCCTGAGCAGCACTGTATAAAGGAGCAGGAACTTATGAAAGAGGCAGGGCTTTCTCCTGAAGCAGTTCATGCTGCTGTAAGCCACGGCTACGGAATTATGGTCGATATAAAGCCTGAACACGAAATGGAAAAAGTACTGTATGCTGCAGACGAACTGACAGGGCTTATCGGAGCTGTCGTGATTATGCGTCCGTCCAGAAGTGTTCAGGACCTTGAAGTCAAATCCGTACTAAAAAAATTCAAAACACCTAAATTCGCTGCAGGCTGTTCGCGTGAAGTGATTCAGAATGGTGCAGACATGCTCGGATGGACGCTTGAAGAATTGATTCAAAAAACAATCGATGCGCTCAAATCGTTCCGGCCGTAATTATTCCGGCGGTTTCACTTTTTTTTCACCACGAACGACTTTTTACTATATAATGGATTATATATAAGGAGTTTTATGCAGTCTTCTGCAGATACTCGTGCACGACTTCTGGCTGCTGCACGGGGTGACGAAAAAGCCGATATTGTCCTCAAGGGTGGAACCGTCGTAGACGTCTTTTCTTCAGAACTGATAAAAACCGACGTAGCTTTCTGCGGGAGTACGATTGTGGGGCTGGGAACGTATTCCGGCAAAAAAGAAATAGACTGTAGAAAAAAATATATTGCACCGGGACTTATCGACGCTCACATGCATATGGAATCTTCCATGCTGCTGCCGGGAGAACTTTCAAAAGTACTTGCAAAAGCCGGTACGACAACGATTATCGCCGATCCGCATGAAGCGGTAAATGTGAGCGGTACAGATGCACTTGACTACCTGCTTGAAGCGACGGAACATACACTTACAGACGTTTACATTCTTATCCCGTCATCTGTTCCGGCTGCAGACAGCGATACGAACGGCTGCGGAGAGTTTACTCCTGCAATGATGAAACGATATCTGCACCACCCGCGTGTTCTTGGACTTGGAGAAGTCATGCGGTACAGGGATGTTATTTCCGGTGATCCCCGCATGACTGAAAAGTTGAATATGTTCAGCGGCAGGGAGTACCGCATTGACGGCCATTTCCCGGGCGGATACGGAAACGCACTTCAGGCATACCGGCTGGCCGGTATTGAAAACTGTCATGAATCAACGACTGGAAAAGAAGCCCTTGAAAAACTTCGTTCCGGCTTAGCAGTATTCATACGGGAAGGAAGTGGTGCAAAAAACCTTGAGGCTGTGGTAAAAGGCCTGCTTGCAGCTCATGTCTCGCTTGACAATTGTATGTTCTGCACGGACGATAAGCATACGGCAGAAATCAGGCGTGAAGGCCACATAAGCACATGCGTACATAAAGCGATTAAACTCGGTGTACCGCCGGTGCAGGCATACCGGATGGGAAGCTGGCAGACTGCACGGTTTTACGGTCTCCGCGACCATGGTGCTGTTGCGGCCGGATTCAACGCGGATATTCTGATCATGAACAAACTGGACGATACCGTACCTGCCGCTGTAATTAAAAACGGTATTTTTCTTACTGCTGACGATTACGCTGCAGAATACGATATTCCCGTTCCTCCGAAACTGCGTACTACCGTCCATGTCGGAAACCTTGTACCGGAGCGTATCCGTGTCAGACTTGAAGACCGCAACCGCATAATCGGAATGATTCCCGGACAGCTGCTCACTGAGAATCTTCGTGAAAAAATAAACGGGAAGGATGGATACTTTATACCCGACAGCAGATACAATAAGATATGTGTATTTGAACGGCACGGCAGAACAGGAAAAGCAGCGGCCGCCCCGCTCAAGGGGTTCGGTATACGCGGAGGAGCAATAGCAACGTCTGTTTCTCACGACGCCCACAACATTATAGCAGCAGGCGACAACGACACTGATATTCTGACAGCCGCCGCATGTATACAGGAAATGCAGGGCGGGTACGCAATTTCCTCAGGCGGAAAAATTACAGGAAGCCTGCCGCTTCCCGTCTGTGGTCTCATGAGTATGCAGCCGTGTACTGTAGTTGAAGAAGCACTTACTGAAATGCTGAAAGAGGCAGAACGGATCGGTGTAAAAAAAGGGATAGATCCGTTTATAACGTTGTCGTTCATGGCGCTTACCGTTATTCCGTCTATCAGGATAACAGACAAGGGACTTGTTGAAATCTGAGATACAGCCGGATAAATCAGTATGATTCAGTCTGCCTGTTTTTGCTTTCTGTTCCTTTTATGATATACTTTTTCATATGGCTATACAAATATTCGGAACTGCAAAAAATTTCGACGTAAAAAAGGCAGAACGCTGGTTTAGTGACCGTCGGATATCAGTGCAGTCAATCGATTTAAAGGAAAAAGGAATAAGCGCAGGAGAACTGGACAACATCCTTTTCTGTCTTGCAAAATCCTGCGGCAGCAGGAAGCTGGCACTTGAACACCTCCTCGACAAAAATAACAGGAACTATGCGGACATTGCATGGTTGTCCGATGAAGATAAAGAAGAAAAACTGCTCGAAAATCCGGTCCTGATGAAACAGCCTGTCGTCCGTAACGGTAAGGCAGATGCAACAGCCGGTTATTGTCCGGATATCTGGAACAACTGGACAATCTGATTTGTGCAGAAAATTTTGTCCACTGACTGTACTACATTCAGAGAGTAACCTATCCCCGGACGATCTGCATTATGGTTGTCGATTTTCAGTCTGATTTGACAAGTCCGCATGTGGTCGATATAATTGTAGGAAATGGAAGTTTTTCTCGGTATTCCGGCAGCGGATGGAGTGGGGGTCGGTACTGCTTTTGTTATTCCAGAAGCAGTAAAAAGAGCTATTCCTCAAAAGCACATCCGCAGGGAAGAAGCAGCGGAAGGCTGGGAACGTTTCCAGTCGTCAATCAGAACAGTCACAGCTCAAATCACCAGTCAGCTTAAAAACCTCCCGAAAAGTGTAAAAGAGAATGATATACAGCGTGAAATATTCGAAACATATATTCTCATGCTCGACGACCCGGTTTTTCTTGCAGAACTAAAAGATGAATATGAAAAAACTCTGCAGAATATCGAGTATACAATCAATGTAAAATCAGAAGAATACGCCGGCAGGTTACGAAATGCAGGAAATGAATACCTTGCAGAGCGTGCACAGGATATTACTGATGTCTTCGGCCGGGTGCTTGATGATATGATGGATATCCATCCGTTTGATATCAATCAGGTTCCCGATGGTGCGGTTATTGTTGCAGCTACACTCTCACCGACAGACACAATCATTCTTTCAAAAAGAAAAATTGCAGGTCTCGCGCTTACGGAAGGCGGCGTTGCAAGTCACGTCGTTATTCTTGCGCGTAACTACGGTATTCCGACTGTAGTCGGTCTTACAAACATTACAAAACTGATTCATACAGGTGATAAAGTAATTGTTGACGGCAAAACGGCGGAAATTCTTTCTGATCCGGATCCTGATACACTTATCGAATATAAAAACAAGATCACGGCAGAAAAGAAACATGAAGAAACGTTAAAAGCATTTTTTGACAAACCTGCCAGAACAAAAGATGGAACGTTATTCCAGCTGTATGCAAATATTGGAACGCCGGAAGAAGCTGAACAAGCTAAGGCTGCAGGAGCAGCCGGTATCGGTCTGTTCCGTACAGAATTTCTGTATATGAGTACGGCAGGCGATACGAGTAATTCAGCCGCTCGCTCGTTTGACGAGGATACTCAGTTTGAAGCATATAAGAGGGTTCTTGAAACGATGGAGGGGAAACCTGTCATTATCCGTACGCTTGATGCGGGCGGAGACAAGCTCATTAATTCCGTCGATATTCCTGCAATTGCCGAAAAAAACCCACTTATGGGGCTTCGCGCTGTCCGCCTGTCACTGGCATATCCGCAAATACTGAAGACGCAGCTGCGTGCTTTGTACAGGGCCAGTGTCTACGGCGACCTCAAAATAATGCTTCCACTTATTACAAGCGTAGAACAGGTCGATCAGTGTAAAACTCTTGTTCAGGTTGTACGGGACGAACTGGATTCTGAAAATATTTCATACAATCAACACATTCCTATAGGTATAATGGTTGAAACGGCTGCAGCTGCCGTTACATCGGACTGTCTGGCAAAAGAAAGTGCTTTTTTCTCGCTTGGGACGAACGACCTTACGCAATATACGCTTGGTGTCGACCGTGAAAATTCGACAGTAGCGGACTTATATGATGAATTCAATCTTGCAGTACTCCGCCTTATTGCCGTAACTATCGACAGCGCAAAAAAAGCAGACATTCCCTGTTCTGTATGCGGCGAAATGGCAGGACGAAGCGACAGCGTACTCGTTCTTGCAGGTATGGGTATCCGAAATCTGAGTATGAGTCCGAAACTGATACCGGGCATCAAAGAACTGTTATCGCGCTTTACCATAGACGAACTTCAGTCTATTTCAGCAAAGCATCTGAACAATCTCTAGGGAAATTGATTAATGCACAGAAAGTTAATTAATTTCCACATATAAAATAAGGATTATTATGGCAAAAAAACAGAAACCTGATTTTTCACAGCCGTCAGCTCAAAAACAGGCAGAAGAAGAAGCAATAAAATTTAATGAAGAACTGCGGAACAAAGAATTTGCAAACTGCCCTGTCGTCGTTATTGTAGGAAGACCTAATGTCGGAAAATC
This sequence comes from Treponema sp., assembly GCA_041669845.1. GTDB lineage: Bacteria > Spirochaetota > Spirochaetia > Treponematales > Treponemataceae > Treponema_D. The sequence continues at coordinate 16,275 of JBAYAJ010000004.1, read as the reverse complement.
CACGCTCTTCAACTGTTTCATGAAAAAGAAAATAGCAATCACCGACCCAACACCGGGTGTTACGCGGGATCCTGTCGAAGGGACTGCGGTTATCTGCGGGAAACCGGTGTATCTTATCGACACAGGTGGATACAAGCTTGAACGCGACGCAGGTTCAAAAGAAGCTGAACTTGACGAACTCGTAGTCGGGAAATCTCTTGATGAAATGCGTAAAGCGGACCTTATTCTTCTGCTTCTTGAACCAGGCAGAATAACAGCAGAAGACGAAGAACTTATACTCAGAGTACGGCCTTACTGGAAAAAGGTAATTGCTGTAATCAACAAGACGGAGGGTGGACGCAATACAGACATCGCGTATGAATATGCAAAATTCGGATTCAATGAACTTGTGTTCATCTCTGCAGAGCACGGCGACCACATGGAAGAGCTTTCTCAAAAAATCATCTCCAGACTTGATTTTTCCCGTGTCGTGGAATCAGAAAAAAAAACCGTCATACGGCTTGCAATCATGGGCAAACCGAATACGGGTAAATCAACACTGTCAAACAGACTTACTCATTCCGACGCATCAATAGTAAGTGACTATGCAGGTACTACCAGGGATGTTGTCGAAGGCAGATTTTCATATAACGGTACTGATTTTCAGGTACTTGATACTGCTGGAATCCGCAAAAAAGCTAAAGTAAAAGAAAATGTCGAATATTATTCCGTGAACCGTGCAATCAGAACGCTCGATGAGTGTGACATTATGATTCTTATGATTGATGCACAGGACGGACTTGATGAACAGGTAAAAAAAATATGCGCACTTGCCTACGAACGGGGACGGGGTATTATCTTTGCACTCAACAAATGGGACACACAGGAAAAAGGACGGACTGCGTTCCGAAATGCTGTAGACAAAATTCATATCATGTTCGGACAGATGGATTACGCACCGGTTCTTGCGCTGTCTGCGCTTGAAGGTAAAGGTGTAAAAGACCTGCTCGATACTGCAATTGAACTGTATGAACAACTTACACGGAAAATAGACACATCTGCACTCAATACTGCGCTTAAAGACTGGTTATTTCAGTATCCACCGCCGGCAAGTAAAGCCATTCACTTTAAAATCCGTTATATGACGCAGACCGGCGTCAATCCTGTCGCCTTTCTTATATTTGCCACAAAACCGGAAGTTGTACCGCAAACGTATGTCACCTATCTGAAAAATAAAATCCGTACCGATTTTGGATTCGGTAAAATTCCTGTCCAGCTTGAAATGAAAGCAAGCCGTCAGGACTGGCTGGAACGCCAGAAGTAATATCGGGGAAATAAATGGCAGGGTATTCTATCGGAGAAGTCGAAGAAATTACGGGTGTCAAAGCTCATGTACTGCGCTACTGGGAAAGCGTTATACCGGGATTTGCTCCGCAGAAAGATATGGGAGGACGGCGGGTTTATTCACAGAGGGAAATAGATATTATACTTCGTCTCAAATATCTTATCGGTATAAAAAAATTCACTATCGAAGGCGCACGAAGCCAGATTATTGAAGAAGCAACGATTGCCAGTAACGATACGGATATTTTCCATGCCATTCATGATCTGCGGTCGGATCTTACGACACTCTACCTTACAATACGGAAATATCGTCCACGGCAAAGCGTTACGCAACAGGAAACTAATGAAAAAAACTGATACGGTACCAGGAGAAAAATGGTACGGAAAATTCGTTAAAAACAATACAGCGGGGAAAAAACAAAACGTCTCCCGTAAATATACGGAAAAAAAACAAATACACGGCTTCCAGCCCGGCAATGCGTCACAGGAGCGTTTCCGCGGAGCAGATGCAAAACTGATAACTGTTACACATCTTTTTGAAGCTGCTGCAGTACCGGACGATGCACATAACGTTCTGGACAATTTTTCTGCAATTGTACAGGGCGTCTTTCCTTCAAACAGCAGACAGCTGCGTTCTTTACCACAGGACGTACGACAACTTTCTCACGAACTTACAGACGAAAGAGCCGGACGGCGTCTCGGTTACATGAACAATCCTGCATATATTTCTGCATACGTACGTTATTTTGCATGGTGGAATCTAGTACGTCTTACACGGCTTTTTGCAAACCTCGGATCCAGTTCATTTCCGCTTAAAAACGGTGATTACTGTCTCGACATAGGAAGCGGACCTCTTACTGTCGTTACAGCCTTGTGGCTCGCATGTCCGGAACTCCGTAGCAGAAAACTGACATGGTACTGTATGGATATATCACAAAATGCTCTGTCGATTGGTGAGGATATTTACCTTTCTGCAGCGGCACGTACCCCTCCTGCAGATTCAAATGCTGAACCGCACTGGAACATTATCAGGGTAAAAGGTCCGATGGGAACGAATATCCGGGAAAAGGCATCATTTATTACCTGTGCAAATATGTTCAACGAATTATATCAGGACGGGCAGTATGCTCCGGAAGAACTTGCACAAAAATATGCTGCATCACTTCATTCATATGCAGATAAAAAACATACAATATTCGTTGTAGAACCGGGGGTTCCCAGGCAGGCACGTATCATAAGCCTGCTTCGGGATTCATTTATTAAAAGCGATCTGGTAATTACGGCACCTTGTCCGCATGTACAGGCGTGTGCCATGAACGGACTGCATGCCCGAACGGGTGGTACTGCAAAATGGTGCAACTTTGCATTTTCCACGGAAGACGCACCGCAGCAGCTGCTTAAACTTTCCACCGACGCAGGAATTCCAAAAGAACGTGCGGTTCTAAGTTTCGTTTTGGCAACAAATATCGAATCAGATACTGTTCAGAACAGACAGGCTTGTCAATTTCCGTTAACGCTCCGTATAACGAGTGATCCGATCCGTCTGCCGGGACACCGTACCGGATACTATGCATGCAGCATACTGGGACTTACACTTGCCGTCGACGTTTCTGAAAGTAAATACAAATCAGGTGACAGTGTAACGGTAATGACGTCAGAAGACCTCCGCACACTTCGAAAAGATCCCAAAACAGGTGCAAAGGAACTGTCTATTGAAAAATAATATCTGAGCAAAAGTCTTATCTCTCTTCACCTATAAAGAACGGATGGCTGAATAATCAAGTTATTATAAACAGCAGCTTAATTATTCAAATCCGGCAGATTATCATATAAGTTTTAGTTATGGAATAACCTCTTCACTTATTCATACTTTTAAGTTATTATGCTGAAAGAACGCCAATACGTTCAGAGGAGTTCATAGTATGAAAAAAGCATTAGCAGTTGTATGCGCACTTGCCGTAGCAGCACTTGCTGTTACCGGATGCTCAAAAAAGACAGAAGCAAAAAAGTCAGCTCTCAAAGTCGGAATGGTCACCGATTCTGGTACAATTGATGACAAGTCCTTCAATCAGGGTACGTGGGAAGGAATTCTTCGTGCACAGAAAGACATGGGAATCGACTGCAAATATCTTAAACCGGCAGGAACTACGGAAGCTGACTATCTCAAGGAAATCGGAAACCTCGCTGATGCCGGATATCAGGTAATTATCTGCCCGGGATTCAAATTTGAAACAGCTATTTATACGGCACAGGATAAATACCCGAATGTAAAATTCGTTCTGCTTGATGGAAAACCTCATACAGCAGACTATGCAACTTTCAAAACAGGAACAAACACTGTTGCAGTTTCATGGCTTGAACAGGAATCAGGTTTTGTTGCAGGTGTTGCAGCATCTGTTCAAATTAAGGAAGGTGAATTCGGATTCATCGGTGGTATGGAGATTCCTGCCGTTCAGAAGTACAACTGGGGCTGGCAGCAGGGTATAAAGTATGCCGACGAAAATTTCGGAACAAAAATTACAATTAAACCTGAAAATGTTATTTATCAGGGAACATTCTCAGACGTTGCAGCCGGACAGCAGCTTGCAGCTTCTATGTATGATAAGGGTGTAAAAGTCGTATTTGCTGCTGCAGGCGGTGTCGGTGTTGGTGTTATCAATGAAGCAAAAACACGCCGTTCAACAGGTAAAGACGTATGGATGGTCGGTGTTGATGTCGATCAGTACAACGACGGTGTTATGCCGGACGGAAAAAGTGCTGTTCTTACTTCAGCTATGAAATACCTTGACCGCGCTTCATACGACATGATAAAAGATGAACTTGCAGGACAGTTTCCCGGCGGACAGGAGCTTGAACTTTCTGCAGCAAACGACGGAATCGGTATTCCGGAAACAAATCCGAACCTTTCCGATGAAGCACAGAAAGACGCTATGCAGGCTCTTGCTGACATAAAATCAGGTAAAATCACCGTTGCGGCTTCGGCAGACGGACTTATTAAGTAATTAACAGGGCTAAAAAGGCCGCCTTAACCGGCGGCCTTTTTTTATGCCGTAAGCGTTATACTTATGATATAATGATCAAAAATTTTCGGAGGCATTGATGGACAGCAACTATGTAATTGAAATGCTCCATATCAGAAAAGAATTCCCTGGAATTATTGCGAACGACGATATTACGCTGCAAATAAAGGAAGGAGAAATCCATGCAATACTCGGAGAGAACGGAGCTGGTAAATCTACACTCATGAGCATTCTCTTCGGACTGTATCGTCCTGACAGGGGCACCATAAAAGTACGCGGACAGGAAGTCACCATCAAAAATCCAAATGACGCAACCCGTCTAGGCATAGGTATGGTTCATCAGCACTTCCAGCTGGTGCACAATTTTACCGTCACTGAAAATATTATTCTTGGAAAGGAAGACGGTTTTATTCTGCACAGGAAAGAAGCGGCTCTGAAAATAAAAAAGTTAAGTGAAAAATACGGACTCAACATTGCACCGGATATGAAAATAGAAGACATTTCAGTCGGTATGCAGCAACGGGTGGAAATACTCAAGATGCTTTACCGTGATGCAAACATACTGATATTCGACGAACCTACAGCTGTACTTACTCCGCAGGAAATCGACGATCTTATGCAGATTATGAGAAATCTGGTAAAAGAAGGAAAATCTATCATACTCATCACTCATAAACTTAATGAAATTAAGGCAGCGGCAGACCGGTGTACCGTGATACGCCGTGGTAAAATGATTGATGTTGTAGATGTCGCCTCTACAAGCATGCAGGATATGGCAGCTATGATGGTGGGACGCCCTGTCAGTTTCAAAGTTGATAAAGCACAGGCACAGCCCGGCAGACCGGTTCTGGAACTGAAAAATCTCTGCGTAATGAACACAAAAAATGTACCTGGTGTAAAAAACTTTAATCTTACCGTACATGCAGGCGAAATCGTCGGTATTGCCGGCGTTGATGGAAACGGACAAAGCGAACTTGTTGAAGCAATCACGGGTCTGGTTCCCGTCCAAAGCGGACAGATAATCATTAACGGAACAGACGCTGCACATCTGACTATACGCAGGCGCAATGAACTCGGTCTAGGACACATTCCAGAGGACCGCCAGAAAAGAGGTATTGTGCCGATTGAGTCTATTTCAGACAATATAGCCATAAAAGAATTCTACCGTCCACCGTTCAGCAGATACGGTATTCTTGACGACGGTTATATGCGCAGGTACGCTCAGAATGTAGTGGATCATTTCGACGTGCGTTCCGGAGAAGGAATTAAATCACCTGCTGGTAAACTTTCTGGTGGGAATCAGCAGAAAATGATTGTTGGACGGGAAATCGCTATGAATCCGGAATTACTTATTGCTGTTCAGCCTACCCGGGGACTCGACGTCGGTGCAATAGAATATATACACAAACAAATCGTTGCACACCGCGACAAAGGAAATGCCGTACTGCTTGTTTCGCTCGAACTTGATGAAATTTTCAATTTATCAGACCGCATTGCCGTCATAAGCGGCGGAGAACTTATGAATATTGTTTACACATCTGAAACTAATGAACATGCGGTCGGACTTATGATGGCAGGTGTCAGGCAGCAGGAGGTACGGTAATGGCAGATAAAATAAAAGAAGAACACAAAAGCAGTCCGTTTTTAATCGCATTCAGTGCTGTTATTCTGGGACTTCTTGCAGGTGGCATTCTTATGGCCGTAATAGGAGAAAATCCGTTTGCAGCATACGGATTCATGTTCAAAGGCAGTCTTATGAACATGGAACGTATAGGAAATTCACTGGCAACGGCAATGACTCTGCTTTTTACAGGGCTTGCATTTGCCTTTGCTTATAAAACAGGACTGTTCAACATCGGTTGTTCCGGACAGATGCTCGTCGGAGGACTTATGGCAACAATTGTTGCCCATTACGTTTTTCTGCCGCGTCCGCTTTACCTTATTATACTCATTCTTTCTGCAATTGCAGGCGGTGCAGCATGGGCTGCGATACCAGGGTATTTAAAAGCAAAATTCAACGTCCATGAGGTCGTTTCAACAATCATGATGAACTGGATTGCATACTGGAGTATTTATTATTTTATTCCTGCATACCTTAAAGGACCATCTCTCGAAACAGAAAGTTCCTCAATTGTAGTTTCCCAGTCTCTTCGTACGTCATGGCTCTCAAATATTTTTACGGGTTCTGAATATGTAAACAACAGCATATTCATTGCTGTTGCTGCTATTATACTGATTCAGTATCTGCTCAGCAGAACAACACTCGGATTCAGTCTTAAGGCGGTCGGTGCAAATAAAAGCTGTGCAGAATACGCAGGTATTAACGTAAACCGCAGCATAGTTCTTTCTATGACGATTTCAGGTGCGCTTGCCGGCCTTGCAGGGCTTTCATACTATACAGGTTATTCACTTAACATGCAGATCGGCGTTATGCCTTCGCAGGGGTTCGACGGTATCGCTGTAGCTCTGCTTGGCGCATCTACTCCTGTTGGTGTTCTGCTTGCTTCTATTTTCTTCGGTATATTACAGTCGGGAAAAGGATTTATGAACGCTATGACATCCGTTCCGCCTGAAATCGCCGACACAATCATTTCGGTAATCATTTATTTCACGGCGACAAGTATTCTTTTTGAAAAACTGTGGAACGGTTTTTTTCACAAGATACATGAAAAGCAGGAAGAAAAAGCAGCGGCAGCAGATAAACAAACTCAGGAGGCACAATAATGTGGGGACTTTTTGTTCAAATATTTCCATATGTCATTGCTTATACAATTCCGATGCTCATTACAAGTCTCGGAGGACTGTACAGTGAACGGTCGGGCGTCTCGAATCTTGGCCTTGAAGGGCTTATGCTGTCCGGATATTTTGCAACGGCATTCTTTATCAAGCTTACTGAAAATATAATGCCTCACGGTATATGCATCGTAATGGGGCTGCTTGCCGGAATCATATGCGGGATGCTCTTTGCACTGCTTCATGCGTTCGCATCAATTAACCTGAAGGCAGACCAGACAATATCAGGAACTGCAATTAACATGCTTGCGGCTGCAGTCACCGTATATGCAGCACGTATGATTACCGGCAGCGGCAACATCCCGATACTGATGGGTATTGTACGAAACGATATCCCCGTTATTTCAAAAATACCAGTTGTCGGTCCGCTCTTTTTTGCACGTTCATACTGGTCGTCATGGCTTGCGCTCGGTATATGGGCATTCTCCTGGTGGCTGCTTTACAGCACGTCGTTCGGACTCAGACTTCGTGCCTGCGGCGAACATCCGTCTGCCGTCGAAAGTGCAGGTATAAACGTATATGCTATGCGGTATTTCGGAGTCCTGATGAGCGGTGCGCTGTCAGGACTCGGCGGAGGTATTATGCTTGTAACGTACAGTGGAGAATTTAACGGAAGTGTTGCAGGTCTTGGATTTCTTGCAATCGCAGCCATGATTTTCGGCCAATGGAAACCTCTGGGCATTCTTGGAGCAACTTTCTTTTTCGGATTCTTTACAACGCTTGCAAATGTATCGCAGGTAATTCCTGCACTCGGTTCAGTGCCTACCGTAATTTTCAAGATATTTCCCTATGTAGTAACACTTATAGCACTTGTTTTCTCGTCAAAACATATGTCAGCTCCTGCTGCCGACGGTGTACCTTACTAACATATATGTCAAAAGCTTTACTGAATGAACTATAAAAAAATTACCCGGTTTGAAAAATTAAGCCGCTGCATTACAATGTAAAACTTAATTTTCAAACCGGACAGGCAGCGTATGCCGCACCCTTTGAATTCCTGCCGGACATCTGCTATACTATGCATATTCTATGGATAATGAAAAAATTAAACAGATTCTGCTCGATATACAGAATTCTAAACTCGAATTCACTGTCATCCAGACAGGGAAAGACAGCAAACGCGTAAACGGTTTATACAAACCGGATACTCATGAAATTCTGCTGCATAATAAAAACTTTAAGACAGACAATCAGCTTATCTATACTGCAGTTCATGAATATACACATCATCTGATTACAGAAGAGATCCTTGCTGTATCCGGTAGTAACGCTCCTCTCAATGCAAAAGTACATAATCAGGCGTTCTGGGCAAAATTTAACGAACTCATCAAAACTGCAGAAAAAAAAGGTTACTATGTTATCGGAATCGAAAATTCCCCTGAACTGGAAAAACTTACAGAAGAAATCCGAAAAAATTATCTTGAAAAAAATGGAAATCTAATGCAGGAATTCGGCAGACTGCTCGCTAAAGCTCATGAATTATGCGAACAGGCAAATATCCGCTATGAAGATTATGTCGACCGTGTACTCTGTCTGCCGCGTAATTCCGCACGTGATATTGCAAAGCTGGGCATTGTACCTGTAAATCCTGCGCTGGGATTCGACAATATGAAACTTGTTGCAGGGATCAGAAAACCAGAAGACAGAAATACAGCAGAACAGCAGCTTATGAACGGAACAAGTCCCGTTTCTGTGCGGGAAATGATGAGACGGAACAATACCTTGTCACGGACAGACGATCCTAAAGCAAAACTTGAAAAAGAAAAATCCCGTCTTGAAAAAACAATAGCCCAGCTGCAGCAGCGGCTTGAATATGTGGAGGATGCACTTGGTAATATATAAACAACTGCGGATTATTGCTTCCGTCGTGTTTATCGGTTTTGTTCCTTTTACCGTTTCGGCAGAGGGGGTAAAGTCATCTGCTTCAACAAGTAAATCAAAATCATCGGGTACGGCAACCGAAATGCCTGCAATGCCGTCAATATCTTCGATTTCTTCACCGGCGATGCCTACAATCAGTGCACCTACAATCGGTAGTTCATTTTATACGCCTGGAGAAATCAATGGCACAAAATTATCCGCAGAGACGTCTTCACCGCAACAAACGGCCTCAGAAGCAAAAAAAACCACTCAATCCCTGTCCTCGACAACAGCCAAAAATACATCTTCTCTTACATCTCTGAACCTGAACGGTCTTTCTTCATCTGTTACTGCTTCCGATTTATCATCTCTTGACAGTGCGGGATTGCTCAGTTCCTTTTATTCTTCACTCAATACCCAGCCCCCGGCAGACACTGCATCTACAAGCACATTACTTACAAATATTCTGCAGCAGCTTAATGAGCTGAAACAGGAAAATAAACCCGTCATAACTGACTCACAGACAAATAAAAATACCGATATTACTAACAATCCGGCATCCCGCAAAGACTGTACAACACCAGGTATTCTTCGTTTCAGAGTGAACGGATATGATATTCTTGCGACATGCCGCACAATCTATTTCAGCGACAGAGAAAGCAATGGTTCTTTTCTACTCACCGGTGACCGCAAATATGTATCAAACGGAAATACCCGCAACGAAACATTTTATTTTCTTTTTAATGCAACCGGCAGCGCAGGAATTTCCACACAATATATTGTAAAGCCTGCCGTCGTTCAGGATTATGTAAATAAATATTCCTTTATTTATCAACTTACTCAAAAAAATAATCTTTCCGCCACAAAAACAGGAAATCTTATTACAATGCGTCTTAACGAACCGTCTTATAATCTGGATCTACTCATCGACATAGGTAATAAAAAACTGTAAATGACTGATAAACTTATAGAAGGACTAAAACAACTTGGTTTTATACCCGAAACGGCAGTAATTCTTGCACCAAAAATGGAAACATACATAAAAGAGCTGCAGCTTTTTAACTCTGCGTACAATCTTGTTAATACGGACAATCATGATGAACTTGTTATCCGTCACATTCTGGACAGTCTTGCGCCGTGGAAATTATTGGCATCTCTTGCCTCCGGAAGACATCGAAACGTAACATTCGGTGATATTGGTTCAGGAGGAGGTCTTCCTGGGATTCCACTTGCCACTGTTTTTTCACAGTATAAATTTACACTGGTCGAGCGCATGGATAAACGCTGTGCGTTTCTGGAGAACTGTGCTGCTGTACTCGGTCTACAGAATGTTTCAGTTGTAAAATCTGAAGCTGAACGCATAAAAACCGGCAGTTTTGATGTAACTGTATTCAGGGCATTTCGCCCTCTTGACCAAAAAATGATTAAAATACTTCTTTCACTCACTGCAGAAGGAGGTTATCTTGCCGCATACAAAGCAAAACAGGCAAACATTGATGAAGAAATGGATGGGATAAAAAACATCATAAAAGATTATAAAGTAGAAAAACTCGTTGTCCCTTATCTGACAGATGCAGAACGCAACCTTGTTATTATACAAAAACAGACAATCTAGCTAAGCATGTCAATTTTTTTTAAAACAGATACAAGCATGGTTTTTTCAATAAGATCGATAGGTCGTCCCTCGACATATTTATGGGCCTCTTCTGTATATATACCGGCCGTAACACAGAAACCACGATCACATTTTATGTCACGGAGTTTCGCATGAAAATCGCGTACATACAGTTCACCGATCGCCCCTGTATTTCGATAAAAACGGAACAGCTCAGTATCCTCCCACCGGCTTGATTCAACACTGCATAATATCTCAATCGATTCTGTTGCAACAGAAATATCTTCAATTTTTACTGTTGCATTTGGATAATATGCTTCTACAAATTTCCGGCAAAGCGCTACGAAATCGCTTGTACCCGACATAAGATATGTCTGTAAATTTGAATTTGAGTTAAGTTCCTGATAGCGCTGGACAAGGGTTCCTACATCTTTATAATTCGGCGTTGTATTCTGGATTTGCTTCAGGTAATACAATCCTTTACTGATATTATTCACCGCAATATACGAATTTGCAAGACGATATCTTAGCATTGTCTGTAAATCAGGCGGGATATTCTCCAGCTTCAATCCTATTTCGTAATCCTGCACAGCCTGCTGAAACTGCTTCAAACGTTCATGTATAAGTCCTGCGGCAAGACACGACTGGGCACCAAAATCAGGATCAGGACGAAGATGCACAAATATTTTAAGTGCTTTATCACCGTACCCTGCTTCTTCCATTGCCGACGCAAGAGCAAATAACGTTTCCTTGTCCTCAGGAGATTCGTCAAGAACGTGACGGAGATATGATAAACTTTCCTTATAATGCTGAGATTTATAATATGAAAACCCCAGTGGTCTGTTTACATCGGTGACATCCGGACGGATAGCATGAGCTTTATGAAGGCAGGCAATCGCTTTATCATAATCCTTCCTCTGATATAAAAACTCACCCAGGTAAAAATTCGTTTCAAAATCGTTCGGTAATAATTTATGAGCAGATAAAAGTCCTTTTTCCGCTTCATCAAGTTTATTGACCTTTAATGCACATATCCCCTCACGAAGAGCATCTTTCTGAATATCAACCTCGGAATGAACAAGAGATAATTCATACAAAGAATCATACAGAGGAAATGCTTTTTCCCAGTCCTGTTCATCAAAATACAAATCCGCCAGCTGCTGCAGTGCATTAATATTATGAGGATCATGCGTAAGTTTTTTTGTACATTCACGGACGGTAGAAGTTCTGTTTTTCTGACGTACCGCTTTAGATACATTCTTATTTTTCTTTCTTGATGATACCGACTTTACTGTCAGTATAAAAATAAGAAATGCAGAACCAACAATGACCGCGATTAGAACCGGTAATATAGTATCCATTTATCTTCCTTATTTCCGCAGTTCTTTTACCATGTCAGCTATACGCGTAACTGCAATCTTTATTTTATTTATATCGGTAGCATAGCAGCATCTGATAAATCCCTCTCCACCTTTCCCGAAACACGACCCCGGAACAACTGCCACCTGATATTTTTCAATAAGGCGTGTAGCAAATTCCTCGCTCGTAAGTCCTGTCGAACGGATATCCGGAAATAAATAAAATGCTCCCTCAGGTTCTGTACAGGGAATTTTCATATCGACAAACGCCTTATACATAAGATTACGCCGCTGTTGATAGCTTACGCGCATGCGTTCGACTTCGTTCCATCCGTTTTTTAACCCTTCAATGGCAGCATACTGGCTCATAATCGGTGCACATATTGCAGAATACTGATGCAGCTTACATACCTGTTTTGAAAGTTCTGCAGGAGCCGCCATAAACCCAATACGCCATCCGGTCATAGCAAAAGCTTTTGAAAAACCGTTGATGACAATCGTATAATCCTTCATACCGGCAAAACCGCCGATAGAAACGTGTTTACGTCCGTCATAGATAAGTTCACAGTAAATTTCGTCACTTATACACCAAATCTGGTGTTTCTTTACGACTTCTGCAATCTTTGCCAGTTCATCGACCGGAATAATACGTCCTGTCGGATTAGAAGGGGAACACAACATAAGCGCTTTCGTGTGCGGTGTGACCGCGTTTTCTATCTGCTGTGCAGTCGGATAAAATCCATTTACGCTTGTATCAACATGTACAAGTTTTGCGTCACACAATTCAGCAAGCGGCTGATAAGAAACATAACATGGTTCGCATATAATAATTTCGTCCCCGGGATTAAGTATTGTCCGCAACGCTGCATCAACAGCTTCAGAGCCGCCGATTGTTACAACGATTTCATTTTTTGGACTATAATACATACCGAACCGTTCCAGATATTTTGCAATTTGTTCACGCAGTTCAAGTAAACCCCAGTTCGACGTATATGAAGTCTGTCCCTTCTCAAGGTGATAAAAGGCTTCTTCCCGAAGAGACCACGGTGTAGGAAAGTCTGGTTCACCGACACCCAGAGAAATGATATCGTCACGACCAATTATTAAATCAAAAAATTTACGGATTCCCGACGGAGGCGTAGCAAGCATCTTACGGGAGAAACGATCTTCCCTCGTATTCATTATGCAGAAACTCCCTCACGATTATCGCGATCCTGTTCAACATATACTATATCATTCTCTTTATATGTCTTAAGAATAAAATGGGTTTTAGTCGAACGTACACCTTCAAGCGTAGAAAGTTTGTTCGAAACGAAAAAAGCAACTTCTTTCAGTGTATCGCCCTCGATAATAACTTTAAGATCATACCCGCCGCTCATGAGATACAGCGATTTTACCTGAGGAAACCGGTAAATACGGTCTGCAATGGCATCAAAACCTTTGTCCCGTTCAGGGGTTACCTGAATTTCTATCTCAGCACGAACTTTATCCTTTGCCTCTCCATCCTTCTCAGGATTCACAATAGCGGCATACTTCATAATTATACCGCTGTCTTCAAGTTTTTTGATAATGGCACGTACTTCATCCGGTGTCTTCCTTGTCATAGCAGAGATATCTTCTACAGAAAGACGCGCATTTTCACGCAAAAGGTCAAGGATTTCTTCAGTTTCATCCATAATCAGCTCCGTATAATAATGTATACATTATATCATATTTATACTCTTTACAACAGAGGGCATAAAAGAGGGGATCCGGAGTATTTCCGGATCCCCTCTTTTATATAAAATCATAAACTGTTATTAGTCTGCTGTATTTTCAGCAGAAAGATCGTTAGATGTGAGAACAAGATCACTGAGTTTATCTTTCAGCATTTTCTTAAGGTTCTCCGACTCTGATGTATTATCTTTCACGGTCTGTAATGCCGCATTCAACTGCGCATCATACACACTTTTATCCATTGACCATACAGCATAATATTCAAAAACATCTTTATTATTACCATCTTTAGCTGAACCGGACTGTTTCTCTACCCAATAGCTCGCTGTTTTTTCAAGACCGTTAATTTCTACCGCAGCAACAGCTTCTTTATACAGCTTGAGTTTCCGGCTGACTTCTGTCGGATCAAATTCTTTGCCGGCTTCCTTTGCTTTTGCATCTTCTGATGCCTGTACGACCTTTCCCACAACACGCTGCATCGTATCACCGACCTGAGTTTCAACATCCACCAGATCTGTCCACTGTTTTACAAATTCAAGATTATCACCGTCAGCCATTGTAACGAAAATCTTTCTTCCTTTCAGATCAGGCATAACTTTTGAAAGAGCAGATTCAGAATATTCACCCTGTGCAACCTGAATAACCCATTCCGGAATTTCAGTTCCGAAGGCAGCCCCCTGATAATCAACAATTTTAGCTTTTGAAGCTGCCATTTCAGGTTTTTCACCTTTGATACCCGAACCTTTTACAGCGGCAGTTGTTCCACATCCAGTTACAGCAAGCAATGCTGCAACTGTTGCCATGATAAAAATTGCCTTTACAAATTTCATATAAATCCTCCAAATAGCGCAAAAAACTATACACTAGCAGTATATCATATAATCATATTTTTATCCGCCAGAAATGAATTATTCTGTGAATGACAACTTGTCACAAAGAATTTCATATTTTTTCAGAATTTCGTTATAAACAAGATTCGAATAAAAATCAATAACTTTCTGTCTGTCAGTATTATCATTAAAGTAATTCCCCGAAAATTTATCCGCATACGGACCAACATTTACCGTATCCCGGTATATCACTTCCTGCTGCAGAACCACACACCAAGATTCTTCATGATCTGTTGTTGATTTATTACCGATATTTATATATAGTAGAATATCTTTACTAAAAGTAAATTTATCTGCGGAGTTTTTATGGACAAATTGAAAATACTGCTTCCCAAAGGAAGAATTTATGAAAATGTCATCAGTCTGCTCAGTGGAGCCGGAATCAAAGTCGATCTGCCGGAACGCGCCTATCGACCGACGGTGAATCAGGATGATCTTGAAGCAAAAGTGATGAAACCGCAGAATATAGGAAAACTGCTTGAACTTGGTGCTCATGATGTAGGCTTCACCGGACGCGATTGGATTGTTGAAACTAAAGCTGATGTGGAAGAAATAATGGATCTTGGCTTTGACAAAGTACGTATCGTTGCTGCGGTCCCAAATACTATCGACGATCAGACTCTTGCCCATAAACATGTCATAGTAGCAACAGAATATGAACAAATTGCGCGGGACTGGCTCAAAAGCCGTAAACTGGATTATCTGATTGTCCGTACATACGGCGCAACAGAAGTTTTTCCTCCGGACGATGCTGACATGATTGTCGACAATACAGCGACAGGCCGCACTCTTCAGGAAAACGGGCTCCGTATCGTAGACACGATTCTACAGAGTTCAACATGCATGTACGCTTCAAAAGAAGCGCTCAAAAATCCTGCAAAAAAACAGAAAATAGAAGAACTTAAAATGCTTTTTGAGGCAGTTCTTGATGCACGTGACAAAGTCATGCTTGAAATGAACTGTTCAAAAGATAAATTCGATAAACTCGTAAAGGGAATCCCGGCAATGAGAAGCCCGACTGTTGCACCTCTTTATGGAGACGATGGTTATGCAATCAAAATAGCCGTGAATAAATCAGAAGTACCGATCCTTCTTCCGAAACTAAAAAAACTTGGTGCTACTGATATTCTTGAATACGAGCTCCGCAAGGTTCTGGCTTGAGTTTCTTTGTCCTGGCAGAACTTCACGGTATCATCTTGTATGTATCATTGGATCCATACAAATTTCACAACGCTTTTGTCCGGCAGCTATTCCGGATATGAAAACTGAGAAAGAGGCACTATATGTCACGTATTGCAGCGGTAGAACGAAAAACTGGTGAAACACAGATCTGTCTTACATTGAATCTTGATGGAAGCGGAAAATGCGATATTCACAATCCCATCGGTTTTTTCGATCATATGCTGCGTTCTTTCTGTAAACACGGTCTGTTCGATTTGAGCGGTTCACTTGCCGGAGATCTCAACGTAGATCAACACCACTTAATAGAAGATACCGGTATTGTACTCGGTATGTGTTTCACAAAGGCACTTGGTGATTGCGCAGGAATTTACCGTTCAGGGTTCTTTATTTATCCGATGGATGAATCGCTATGTCAGGCATCGGTTGATTTTGGTGGTCGTCCGTATTTAGTATGCAATGCATCGCTTACCGGTATTCCGCTTGTTTCAATCGGCAGCGACGGGAAAGAATCAAGTTTT
>JBAYAJ010000003.1:0-42996 GCA_041669845.1 Treponema sp. | reverse complement strand
GAGCAGTAAAAGAAGTTGTACAGAAAAAGCAACCTGCTTTCCTGTAGTTGGCTGCGTAATGTTGATGTCGATATTCGGTACCGTTGCACTGCGTATTGTATTACTTATTTCTGTCGTACCGCGTGTTGACCCGTTTGGAAAAGTACTCTGCTGAGCAGAAACTGGTAATGAACACATGAATCCTATAAGCAGACTAAAAAAAACAAACTGTGCATATTTCCTGATTTTAAGAAAAATCTGCTTCATATCATTTTCCTGGATTAAGCCGGTCACGCTGTTGTTTAAGCAGCCCCGCGGCTTTATCACCAGTCCCGCTGAATATGTTCCCGTTTTTTTCCTTAGGACCGTTTGGCATAAAAATCGAAAGAATATCGTTGAAATTCCGGGGTTTTTTCGTATTCGTCTGTTTGTCCGCATACAAATTCATTGCATCGATTGTCTCTTTGTCGGTTACTTCGCCAATGAGGTTCACTGCATTATCTGTGACTCCGATAATATACGCCTTTTGGTCAAGCAGTGAAACGATTTGAACGGATTTTCCCGGAGACAAAGTGACTGAAGAAACAACACGAAGAAACTGATCTGTATTGTTTATTTTACCAGTATTACGTTTCATGAGCCACAAAACACCGTATATACACACAATGACGACTGCAAGGACGAGTATCATACGAATAAACAGCCACACAGTAGCACCGCGTGATGTATCGGAAACCTGATTAGAAGGCGTTCTTATTGGAAGTGTTGATTCATCAACGACAGAATCTGACTTTTTCGGCTGCGTCACTTCAGTATTTTCGCTGACCCGCACAGAAGTCTGTGCATAAAAACAGGCTGCAAACAGGAAGAATACAACACACCCGATACAAATTTTTTTTGAGTAATTCAAATTTTCCCCCACCCACAGAGACCATTCAGAACACACTGATTAATACGACTGGTATTAATCAGTGTGTTCCTAATGCAGTTCCGTCACTCTCTCCAGTGAAGACAATATTTCTGTAACACGAACGCCGAAGTTTTCGTCGATAACTACAACTTCACCTTTTGCAATCGGTTTATGATTTACAAGAATATCAACAGGTTCACCGGCCAGCTTGTCAAGCTCGATGATAGTACCTTCTCCCATTCCCAGTATGTCCTTAATCTGCTTCTTGGTACGACCGAGTTCTACGGTCATTTCCATGTAAACATCCATGATAAGGCCGATATTACCCTGTTCATTACCCGCAGTATTTCCCTGCAGAATCGGATACTGCAGAGCCTGAACATTCGGTACATTCACTCCCATATTCTGTCCCATTCCGGGCTGCATGCCCATCATTTGCTGCATACCGCCCATCTGTGCCATACCCATATTCTGCATAGCTCCCATCTGAGACATTCCCTGCTGCTGCATACCATTCATCTGAGGCATACCGCCACCCGGCATTTTTCCAACAGCAGACATATCTGCAGCGCTCTGTGTACCATCCTGCCGTTCTGCCCCTGTTTTGCCCCCCAGAGCCTTACTTATCTGTTCAGCAGCTTCGCCTCCCACAGCTTCCCACAACGTATATCCCTGTCCGTCAAGCATGAGGGGATAACTGAAAAGGGCAAACATATTCTGTGGAATGCGGATTATGGCTTTTGGATCATTTCTTGCCGTGGGAACGTTGCATTCAATACCTGAAAGCTTTCCGGTTTTTTCAAGAGCCTGAATTTCATCATTAGTATGAGTTGATACTGCCTCTGAAATGACTGAGAGCGCCATATCATCCAGATCGGCGTTATCCTCTTTATTCATAAGGCTCACAATTTTCTGTGCAAATTCAGGTGCCAGAATATACAGATGATCGCCACTGAGGCCTTTTGAAAAATCTGCCAGAACGTCGACAACAACTTCCGGTAGTTTTGCCAGAAGACGATCACGGTCAAGCGTTTCTACAACAGGCGTGTCAACTGTAAAAGACGCCCCTGTCATCTTATTAAGATTTTCCACCAGAGGAGTTTTCAATTCATCAGCAAAATTCTGCAGTACGGTAGTGTCGATATGTACGGTCGGAGCACCACCGACCTGCCCGGACGAATTGAGTCCATCTACAGATACACCGGAAAGCAGCGCGTCAATTTCATCCTGTGATATTGCACCATCACTCATATGAATCATCTCCTTCTACGGACAGTTCTTCAAAATCATCTGCCTGAATGTCTTCTATTTTGCCAGTAATCTGAACTGCCATTTTCTTTCCGACAACACCAGGCTGGCAATAGAATTTCTTTTTGTTACCAATGCTGAGCGTCAGCGGATCTCCGACACGAATATTTGAAAGACGAATTACATCTCCGACACGCAGGCTGAGCACTTCACGTATAGGCAGGTCAATTGATCCCACCTCAGCAACAACATCCATGTCTACTGATGAAAGTTTTTCTTTTAATGTTCCTAAATACTGGGTAGTTGAACTTCTTCGTACGGAACTGAACCAGAACTGTGAAGATAACTTCGAAATAATCGGTTCAATAGTAAGGTACGGAATACAGAAATTCATCATTCCTTCTTCATCACCGACTTTTGTTTCAAGCGTAACAAGAACAACCATTTCTGACGGTGGAACAATCTGTGCAAACTGAGGATTTGTCTCAATCTGCCCCAGCCGGGGACGAAGATCTATTACCTGTGTCCATGCCTCCCGCATATTTGCAAGGATGCGGACAATTATACCTTCCATAACAGACTGTTCAATATCGGTAAGATCACGGTTTTTATTTCCTGTTGTTGTTCCCCGTCCCCCAAACAGACGGTCTATTACGCAGAAAGTAATTGTCGGATCAATTTCAAGGACTGCATTACCCTTCAATGGATCCATATTAACTACAGCAAGTGTTGTCGGCGTTGGAATTGAACGAATAAATTCCTCATATGTAAGCTGATCTACGGACGCAACATGCACATGTACAAGACTGCGCAGTTGAGCCGAAAGACTTGTCGTTGTAAGCCGGGCAAACGTTTCATGCATATTGGAAACTGTACGCAGTTGCTCTTTCGAAAATTTGTCAGGACGTTTAAAATCATATATCTTTATTTTACGGGTATCACTGACCGGCTTAAAATCGTCAGCTTCGGAATCACCGGAGCTGATAGCAGTGAGCAACTGGTCAATTTCATCCTGTGACAGAACTTCGTTCATGCACCTTCCACCTTGTGACCTTTACAGCACCGTTATTGTTCTACAACATCAAGCTGCTGGAATGATACATCTCTGATTTTTGAATTACTCAGAATCTCGTCATTTATAGCATTGCGCAGCTCGATTTTCAATTTTTCTTCATTCTGCGGTTTCAATTCGGCAATGGTCTTCTCTGTAAAATATCGGCGCAGAAAATCAGTAAGTTCAATTTTTCTTGCTGTAATTTCCGTAGCAGTAGCTTTATCGTCTTTTTTATAGCCGAGGGCAATATTTACAACAACGCTTGCAGGAATATCGTCGCTTGTTTTTGTACGGATCACTCCCAGTGATGTATACCAGTCAAGAATTTCACGCTGTTCTTTATACTCTTCGCTCATCTGAATAGTCGGTTGAGATGAACTGTTGTTGTTTACAAGTTTTATTGTAATAAAAACAACAACAACTATAAGGATAACAGCACCAACAGCGATAAGGATCCATTTGAGCATGCCTGGTATAAGACCACCAAGTTTATTTTTACTTTTTGCGGACGAGGAGCTGTCACCAGCATTCTCATCAAGATTTATATCAGCATTATCTTCTGCCATTGTTCCCCTCCACAAATACATTTTTTTTGGAAATAGTAACTTCTTTATAGTTTACCATTAAAAATGACCTTCGTCCAGAATAATTATATCTACACGCCTGTTGTATGCTCTTCCCTCCGGAGTATTGTTAGAAAACATAGGACGTGTGTCGGCATAACCGGCAATAGAAAACTGTTTTTCATTTACACCGAAATCGGCAAGATAATGCAGCACGTTCATAGCACGGGCAGCAGAAAGTTCCCAATTACTTGGAAATTTTGAATCAGGGGCAACGGGTGTATTGTCTGTATGCCCTTCTATGCGGAACCGGCGGTTCTTTAACTCCGGATCTTTGAAAAAGCCTGACAGCCTCAGAAGAGTATCACGGGTTGCATCTATATTGAGATCTGCACTTCCTTCATCAAAAAAACTGTCCGACGCAAGTGTTATAACAAGACCTCTTTCATCACTTGTTACGGTAATTTTATTTGATTTTACATCGGGGGCAAACAGACTTACGGCTTTTTTCTTTGCATTTCCGAGTGATTTTCCTTTTTCTACAGATGGAAGCGAGTTTATATTATTCCCTAGATCCGACAGGCGTCCGGCAGAAAGTGACATACCTCCTGAAGTCGTTTCAGTTTCATTCATCTGAAGCGACTGAGTAATAGTTGCAAGTTGCGTTACGTCGACTTCCGACGGATTGTACAACATAACGAAGAAACAAAGCATGAGTGTAATCATGTCGCCATATGTTCCCTGCCATGCAGTTGACGGTTTTTCCGGTTCTTTAGTCTTTCTTCCCATTTTTGTCTAGTCCTTTAAAACGTCAGCTTCAATAGCCTTACGTACACCAGGATCAAGATATGTCAGTAACTTTTGTGCCATAATACGCGGATTTTCACCAGCCTGAATTGCAAGAACTCCTTCAATAATCATTTCTTTTGTCTTCATTTCAGCAGCATTCTGCCCAAGCAATTTCTGCGCAGCAGGTCCAAGCAGCCAGTTTGCCATCATGGAGCCGTAGAGCGTCGTAATAAGAGCAACAGCCATATTAGGGCCGATCGAAGATTTATCTTCCATGTTGCGCAACATACCAATAAGACCGACAACAGTGCCCATCATTCCGAACCCCGGTGCAAACCCTGCCCACTGAGTAACAATATTTATCCATCTCATATGACGTGCTTCACACTGGTTCATTTCATTTTCCATTATTGCACGTATCACCTGTCCGTCAGTACCGTCGACTACAAGCCGGAGACCACTCCGCATGAACGGATCCTCTATATCGTCAAGTCCGTCTTCAAGAGCAAGAATACCTTCACGACGGGCCTTTTCTGAAAGAGCAACCATATTCTGTATTATCTGTTTTTCACCAAAATCAAAAACCTTCATTGTACGGCCCATGATTTTAAACATGCCCAGACAGGTTGAAAGCGGCGCACAAATGAACAAAGAGAAAAATGAACCACCGATTGTCATAAACAGAGATGGTACATCGATAATACCACTTACAGTACCACCTGATGTAAGGACCGACATTATAATACAGGCTCCACCGCCGATAATGCCGATTATTGTTGCTATATCCATACTCTCATATCTCCTGTGTGTTTATACCGATTTTTTGACGGTATGCAATAATTTTTTCGATAATATCTTCAGGTGAGTTTTTTACGACTATTTTTTTCCCTGAAAGCATTGAAAGAGTCAGATCCGGATTTGCTTCCATACTGTCTATCATATGCTGATTAATCCAGTATTTTTTTCCATTTAGACGCATTACTTCAATCATTTTCTATATAATGCTCCGGTTATCGATTGTACGTCAAGTACTTTTATTCTCTTTACTATCGGAATATACCCTGTAAGTGTTTATAAAATAATTTTCTGTTTTGTTTTATAATTTTACGTTATTCATCCGCTCTGAACATACAGGGCTGTTGCGGTTTTTTATTTTACAGATATACTTAAAATAAAAGAAAGCAGAGGAAATAGTATGAATCCGAAGATTTTTGTTATAGAAGATGTACCGGAAATTGCAAACCTTGTATCAATATATTTATCAAAAGCGGGTATGGATGCAAAAACATTCGGTACAGCAGAAGATGCACTTGAAACTCTCAAAACATCGCCACTGCCTGATCTTATTATTCTTGATTTAAATCTGCCGGGAATAAGCGGTTTCGACTTTTTGGAAAAGTTCCGTGCAGAGTATAAAACAACAGTACCTGTTGTTATCGTTTCTGCCCGTGATGCGGACGAAGATATAATAAAGGGACTTGGTTTCGGTGCTGATGAATTCGTCACAAAACCTTTTTCTCCCCGTGTACTTGTAGCCAGGGTTCAGGCAAATCTCCGGCGGCAGGCAGTAACCGAGGCTGCTGCGGAAGAAACAATCGGTTTCGGTGATTATACACTTCTGCTCAACAGTTGTGTACTTAAGCAGGGATCAGTTAAGGTGCCGCTTTCAACGAAGGAATATTCGGTTCTTGAATATCTGGTAAAACACGCAGGAGAAGCTCTGTCTCCCGAAAAAATATACTCAGATGTATGGAAGGCTCAGTATGGAGACATTACTGCCGTTGCAGTATATGTACAACGGCTCCGGAAAAAAATTGAAAAAGATCCCTCAAACCCGGTGTACCTCAAAACAGTCTTTGGACTCGGATATTGCTTTGAAAAGGAAACATTGATTTCTAATCAAAAGACAGCAGGAACCAATACATGACAATCCGCAGGCAATTTCATCTTCTTCTTGCTGCAATAATAGTTATTCCACTTCTTTGTGCTTCATTTATTCCAATATATCACTACCTTATGTCCCCGGAACGTGTTCTTATGCACGGTTACAGGGAAATACGCAGTACCGACGAACTTCAGCTTTCGGAGAATGACTGGAATAAATTATATGATCAGCTGCGTCATCTTCCACCGGACATGGAAGTCGCACTTATCACTTTCTCCGGCAGATCTACAGTGCTGCTTTCAAGCATGCCTGAATTAAAAGTTGGCATCAGTATAACGCAGGACTATTTATGGCATCTGATCGGAACTACAAGCAGTAAATATTTCTATCAATTTTCAAGTCCGAATTTTAATGACACAGTCTCTGATTTTCTAATATTGAGCCGCGCAAAACGTGATGTCAAGTACCGCAGAAAAAATTTTAACTTTGTTCTGTATCTTGTATTCTTCATTCTCAGTTTTTCAGGCATAACAATATTCGCAATTGCACATATATCGCATACGATATTTTCTTCAATCACGATTCTTGAACAAAAAACCCAGAGAATTGCAGACGGAGATCTAAGTATTTCACTTAAAGACGACCCCAAAAAAATAAAACAGAAAAGTAATGAAATCATTTCCCTTACTGAAAATCTTGATAAAATGAGGCGATCTCTGCTTGATTCACAGGAACGACGTACCAGGTTTATAATGGGAATAAGTCATGACCTCCGTACGCCCGTTGCTGTCATTAAAGGGTATACAGAAGCGATTTCCGACGATGTCGTTACTGATCCTGATGAAATAAAAAAATCTCTTGAAATTATAACAACAAAAACAAACCAGCTTGAGGGTATGATTGATACGCTTATTAATTTTGTGAAACTTGACAATGCAGACTGGAGACAGGATCTTATCCCTGTAAGCGTACGTACCGTCGTAGAGGAATTTGCAAAAGGCGCAGTTATGACTGGTACTGTATTCAAACGAAAAGTTTCCAATTTTATCGATATTTCACCGGAACTGAAAATACCTATGGATAAACAGCTGTTCTCCCGTGCTCTTGAAAATATTTTCAGCAACGCTATCAGATATTCAAAAGAAGGCGATTCTATTGTAATAACTGGTACTGAAACAGAAAAATCATGCATCATCAGCATCAGGGATACAGGCATCGGCATTGCAAAAAAAGACAAAGATCATATTTTTGACATGTTTTACAGAGGAACCAATTCAAGACGGGAAGAAGGTATGGGTATCGGACTCACTGTTGTCAAAAGCATCATTGATACGCACGGCTGGACTATTGATGTACAATCGGAACTTGGTAAAGGAACGGAATTTATCATCACCATTCCTAAAAAAAAGGAAAAAATAACGTCATAACAATGATTCAAGAAATTCATTAAGAAAAAGAATTCCTTTACCAGTCAATGCGTAAAAATGGCGGGTATTCTTCTCATACTTAATGCATCTGCCTGTTTTTTCCCAGTCACAGAAAAGATGTTCAATTTTGTCTGAAAATGTTATACCGAATTTTTCTTCATATGTTTCACGGCAGATACCGGCAGAAGTACGCAGGCCCATCATAAAAAATTCAAACGCAGCAGTTTCAGGAGTAATATACTCTGTTTCTGCCGGGATTTCCGTAAATGTTTTCTTGCTCCCCTGCCAAAAATCTATATAAGCCGCAATATTTCGCGTATTCGTCTCCCGCACGGACAATAATTTTCTTCCCCCGTAAATTGTCCCCGTTGCGCCTGCACCACAACCTATGTAATTCTCCTGATTCCAGTATGCCAGGTTATGCAGACATTTTTTTCCGTCCCTGCAGAAATTCGAAACTTCGTACTCCTCGTATCCGTGCGAACAGAGATAATTCCGTCCGAAAATCCACAGTGCATCAGCCCAATCAAAATCATAAGGAATTTTCTTTGAAAAAATCTTTTCACCAAGAGGTGTTTCTTTCTCTACTGTCAAAGAATAAAGCGATATATGGTCGGGTTTATACGCAAGCAGAGAGTCAAGACCCGCAGCAAACGACTCTTCTGTCTCTCCGGGAAGAGCAGAAATCATATCTGCAGAAAACAGTCCGTGCCAGTATTTTTGTATACAAGAAAGAGCCAGATGTATAGAGTCCGGACTGCTGCGCCTTCGTACCGTTCTTAAGACATTTCCGCAGAACGATTGAATTCCACATGAAAGACGCGTAACGCCTGCATTTTCAAATGCTGCAAGTTTTTTCTCTTCTATATCGCAGGGATTACATTCAATGGTTGTTTCACAGGATAATTTTTCACCGACAACAGCTGCAAGTCCTGTAAATAACCGGTGTATCTGCGGTTCTGTAAGAAGACTGGGAGTGCCGCCGCCGATATAGATTGTCCGCCATGAATCAATGTTGTTAATTTCTGCTCTGTATGCAGATTCTTGAAGTACAGCATCTATATAAGTATCGGGAATACCTCCGCCGCCGCATGGAACACTGAAAAAATCACAATAGGTACATTTTGAGAGGCAGAATGGTATATGTATATATAGTGATACAGAATGTTCCACAGAATGCTATAATAAGCGTAATTTCGAAAACGGGAAATAGACGACAAGTCCTTTTGCTTTGATATCTTTTATGTTCACGGGACCCCATAATCTGGAATCGATACAGCTGCATCTGTTATCACCAAGAACAAAATATTGATCTTTTCCAAGGAGTATTTTATCAAAATTTCCACTTACTCCAATATTACTGTCCCATCCCACTGGAACAGTAATTACATTTACGTCATATGATTTTTTTACGCATTCAAACTCTGTCAGAAAATGCTTCTTACCTTCCGGCTGTACAAAAATAATATATCCACGCATATATATAGTATCACCAGGCAGGCCGACAATACGCCGTATCTGCGATTCGCGTCCCATCGTATTGTCTTTATCAAAAAGCATGAATTGCTGTGCAGTAAAAAAACTAATAAGTGTATTCAGAGCCCTGCATATCAGCAAATGCTTTTCTGTAGAACGAGGTTTTAGAAGAACAACATCGCCGCGTTGCGGTGTACCAACAACAGGAGTAAAAAGGATACTGGTATCATTTGAAACATCAGGTTGCATCGAAACAGATCGTTCTCGTACAGGAATCAACAGAAACGTACGTATAAGCATAATAGAAGCAAATACAGTCAACACAAAAAATACGCAGATGATAATTCTGTGCTGCCGCTGTTTTTTCAAAGTATATGATAATTTATATAATTCTTTATTCATGCATTTTACAATAACATAAATATCACCTGTTTACAACACAAAATCATCGCAACTTGTCAGGTTGCAGTCTATATAATATAATCAGAAATAATATGGCAGAAGGAAAAAAAATTATTGCAGAAAATAAAAAAGCACGCTTCAATTATTTTATTGAAGATTCCGTGGAATGTGGTATTGAACTCCAAGGATCCGAAGTAAAATCTATAAAAGCCGGTACTATTTCATTTCCGGACAGTTTTGCGGAAATTATAAACGGAGAAGTATGGATTCGAGGTTTTCATATTACGGAATATACATTCTCCTCTGCTTTCTCACCGGACCCTGACCGGCCCAAAAAACTGCTTATGCACAAAGATGAAATCAAGAGACTTAGCCGGAAAACAGAGGAAAAAGGATATACGCTTATTCCGCTTGACTTTTATTTAAAAAACGGACGGGTTAAAGTGAATCTTGGTATTTGTAAGGGGAAAAAACAGTTCGACAAACGAAATACAATACGAGAAAGGGATGTCGATCGCGAAACTCAGCGGGAATTCCGCAGGGAGCTCAACGGATAGTGCACAGAATCCTCCGTCATGTAATATATGCAATAATTGCCATTATTCAGCTCCACCCGCTGGTCGCAGAAACAATCAGAAGCGTCGACTTTCTGGGAATTGTTTCTACTGATGTAGACAGAAACATGGTAAAGATGACAGAAGACTTGTATTATGCTCAAATGGGAGAAATTTCAGGATTTACAGTCATAGATAAACGGGCAGTCGGTTTTTCCGAGAAATATATTTCAGAGGGTAAACCTGATTTTTCTGTTACAACATCACCTTTCTTTTTTTACGTGCTTATAAAAAAAAGCAGCCAGAATACTGAAAAATGGATATGCACCCTTACTATTACAGACAAAATCAGGGGAAATTCTTATTCTGACAGTAAAGAATATGACTCGTATTATAAAATACTCATGGAATCAAAATCAGTACTGCAATCCTTTTTTGAACATTTTGTTACATCACTAAATACTATTGCAACACCTGAAAAAAGCACTAAAAATACACTTGATATTTCTTCCGTTGATTCAGATACGTTTTCATCGTCAATTTCCACAGATATGCTGGCAGGAACATGGAGTGGTGAAGAATTTATCGATAAAATCGTCATTCTTCGTGGAGGACGGGGTTTTATTATTTTTAATAACGGTGCAACAATGAATATCTCAGTTGATATCGATAAAACTGCAAAAAAAGTAATAATCACTCAAACAGGAAAAGCAAATGCATCTTTTTTTCCAGATATTCCGCGTAAAACTGCGCTTGAAGCAGCAACGACAGCCCTTCCTATACAATGGAATCTTTCGTTAAAAGATGCAAATACCCTTACAGGAACAAAATCAACACTCGTATCTGATGGAGAAGAATCAAAACCGGGTACTGTTGCTGTAAGTTGGACAAGAAAATAAAGTTAGTTTAAATTTTTATAATTCCCTGACGTAAAACGGTTATGTTTCCATCAAAAACAGAAACAATTGTAGAAGGAAGAGCACCTTTTTTATCTCCGTCAGACACAATAAGGTCGCATTCATTCTCGAATTCTCTGCATATTTCATCTATGGTATCAAGTACCGGTCTTCCACTTCTATTTACACTCGTTGAATATACCGGAAAGCCACATCTTTGTATTATTTTCCTTATCCATTCATCACCTGGACAGCGATACGCCGTTGTCCCTGTACTGTTTTTATCATGTACAATGACAGTAAGTGCTCCAGGCCAAAGAGTAAAAATTTTTTCAGGAATTTTATCATTTGTATAATTGAAAATGTCCTGGGGGTATGCAATAAGTTGTATAAAAGGCTTTGTCTCTGATCTTCCCTTTATTGTACGGATACGAGCGTCAGTATCATATACATTTTTCCCAAAAGGCTCTACAATTCCTGAAAAACCATATACGGTATCTGTAGGTAAAATAAGAATTTTACCTTTTTTTAAATATTCTGAACATTTTTCAACAGAATCAAAGTCAGATTTGAGGCACATCATATACTGGAACTCCCTTTATAAATTCGTCTTTTGCTTTTTTTGCTGTATGAAAATGAATCTTTCCATTTTTACCATAGTCTGCAAGAAACATAAGTGCTAACGTTACGATAAAAAAAGCAAAACCGACCGCTTTACATGCACTCTCCGACATATATATTACAGGACTTCGTTTTAATACAGTACCTGTATCATACAGCATTGTCTGAGAAGGACGCAATCCTGTAATTTTTACAAGTTTTTCGTCAGACTTTACAAAATCAAGTTTGCGGGCATATGCTGCAATAACATCTTTGTCCTTCTCAAGAGCAGAATATTCCAGAGAAAGTTCATCGTTTATCTTCTGTATTGAGGCGGTACGTTTACTTATGTCCCATTTTTGTTTCTGCATCTGGCGGTATACCCATATACCGTCTCTCCCAACAAAAAAAGAAAGCATCGTATATACAAGTGTACCCAAAAGTACAGCTGTCAGACATTTTTTATGAATCATATTTCATATATCGGAATAGTTTTCTGTTTTCTGAAACAAAAAGATGTGTTATAATCAACTGTAATAAAGATAAACAGTTGAAAAATTACTATATTTAACTATTTTTTCTGCAGGATTATGCCGATATAAATGTAGTATACTATTTATCTTCTGAACATGAGAGGAATGATATGAGCGATTCGACAGATACTACAAACGAACTTGACAGTTACGGTGTATGGGTAAAACAACCTTTAAAAACGCCATCTGATGAGGTTCCCGTAAATGATACGGATAAAAAATCAGATATTATCAATTCTGATGCAAATCTGGGAGATTTCTCAGAAATAGATATATCATCCATCGCTACAGACATTTCCGCGGATACAGCAGATAAACTCCAGGACGATACAACTCTCACCACGGAAGAACTTTCAGGCATAACCAATGCAATAGATACGTCAGAAATACCGCAACCTTCAGTTAATACAGACATACCCGAAGACCAAAATCAATCCGGAAAAATTGATGAAGTATCTCTTGAAGATTTTCTTGATGAAGGATTCTCAGACAACAATGAATCTTCTGCACCGGCAGAAAATTCTGCAGATAAAGAAAAAGTTTCTTCCCCGTCCAGCGAATCAGAAGATATATCGCTTGATGACTTCCTTGATTCTGACTTCTCTACCACTGAAACAGCAAGTCAGGAAAAAGAGCCGGACGAAGCACCTCTCGATATAAATCTTTCATTCAGCGACGATAAACCTGAAGAAGAGGCGGTGAACTCTCTTGAATCAGAAGATGCTGTTGATTTTGATTCATCAGATATATCAGAAAAATCACCGGAAGATACAGCTTCAATCGATGCTGATAATCTGGATGATATGTTCAATTCTATTGCAGATACCTCTCTGAAAACAGAAGTATCGCCTGTTTCTGAAATATCTAAAGAAAAAACAAACAGCGGAATAAGTCAGTCAGATACAATGGACACTGAAAATATAGCTTTATCCGATTTTGGAGTCGATGCAGATGCAGAAGAGACGCCGATAACAACCAATATATCTGAAAACAAATCAAAACCGACAAATATTGATTATAATCTCACGGTTACCGAAGAAGACAGTGTTGCAACAGCTCCTGTCGTGAACGAAGTAAAATCGGGTACAGGCAGTAGTAATATACCGGACAGCTTTGACGAAGAGACAAATTCTTTAATCGGCGCTGCTTCTGAAAAGCAGGAAATCTCCTCTGAAACTACACAGGTCCACAATACACTTCTTCAGCAAATTGTTTCAGATCTATCAGGGTTAAAAAAAGAAATCTCAAATCTTAAGAATAATTTTGCAGAATTAAAGGCACATGAAGCGTTAGTCTCCGGAGAAAAAACAAACAAAGAAACAAAAGGCGGTTTCTTTGCAGAAGAAGATGGAGATGATACGATTTCTCTATCCGGAGATGAACTTGATAACATAATGAATACAGCGGATTTCTCTAATAATAACAAAAAAGTTTTGCCGGAAAATAAAGAAGCTGTGTCAGAGGATAAAACAGGCGGAGCAGATTCTGTTCTTCCGTCAAAAAAAGAAGAAATCAATGATTATGAAGAAATATCAACTCCTGACGAATCTGAAGTCATTTCTCCGGTGGAGCCTGAAAAGGAGCCGGCTTCAGAACTTGCTGACGACAATTTGTTCGGAACAATCGATTCTTCTGTTGCAGTTCCCGAAACACCGGCAGTCGACGATTCAAAATCATCCGATCTTACTATGAATTTCGACAATGAAAAACTTGAAGAACCCAATCTTGATATTAATGATTTCTCGTCTGATCCTTCAAATGCAGCAATACCAGATGAACTTCCCGAAGAAATTTCTATTCCAAAAGTCGATGATATTCTTGTCGAGTCTTCATCCACAGATTTCATGGACTCCGTAAAAGATACGACAGAAGAAACACCTCAAATTGTTTCAGGCGATACCGCTCCGGAACAGAGCGGACAAACACATAATGAAGATATTCCAGTTCTGGAAGAGTATTCCAATTCTCCAGAGACAGTTAACCTGTCAGCAGGAACCGGAAGAGAACAGTTGGATGAACCAAAAAGTGATGATACAACTTCAGACGAGATTCTCTCTGAGGAACCATCTGTTTCAGATTTACTTACCAAAGACAATATTGATTATCTTAATACAGACGAAATCGCAAAAAATGAGCTTAATGCAGATATAGACACAGATACAGATAAATCACCTGATGGTACCGAATCAGTTCCCGACTCTCCTGAACCACAGGAAAAACCTGTTCAGGAAACAAAATCAGAGGTTCTTCCGGGCAATTTGACACAGGAAGTAAAGTCAGTCCTCCTTTACATGGACCAACTGCTCGAAAATCTACCAGAAGACAAGATCATCGAATTTGCCCGTTCTGAACATTTTGCAACATATAAAAAACTTTTTTCGGACCTGGGATTGTCTTAAATGGGATTACTCAGCCGCATTTCTACAGAACTTCCGGCTCAAGTATCTTATGGAGAGTCAAAAAACACCGGTCTTCTTTCTAAAACTTCTAAACTTTTTGAAAGACCGGTGTTTACACTGTTTTCAGAAATCTGTAATGCATATTCATTTTCACATTGTGCTCTATTTACAAATATTAACGATGTATTCATCATGACTCAATGTCAGGGAATTGATGCAAAAACAGTTGCATCTTCCATTTCTTCCCGTGATTTTTGGAACGGAACAATAGGTAATCCCGATTCTTTTGTTAATGTAAAAAAAAGTGACAATAATTTTTCTGGATTTTATCAGCTATTCTCATCTTTATTTAATGAACAAATAGAGGGGCTTCATTTTTTGAGAATAACGGATGACTGCATTTTTGCTAATATTGATTTCGATTCATATAAAGATGATTTATCAGTATCACCGGCAGAATTAAGGAACGTAATTATACGTTATCTTGCTTCCTTAAAAAATGAAACCGGAACTTTCATCTCTCCGAAACTGAATTGTGATTTTACTCATTTCACTGCTTTTCTCTTTCTTCTTTCAGTAAAAACTGCAGTAAATTCATCTGTATCTGATGCAGATATTTCCAATAAATTTATTCATGATTCTCTTTTTTCAATTATCTATAACGAGATTTTCTCCATGCTTAAGCAACATTTTGCCGAACCGAATTTTTGTATTCAAAGCGGTAATGGTGAAATAAAACTAATCCTTTTTGCTCAGAACGAAATAGACGACACAATACTTCAATATCATATTTCTCATACATTACAACCTGTCCTTTCAACGTATTCGAATTCCGTTATTATCCTCAAAACCGGGACAGCTTCGTCCGAAGAGGGCATACATCAATTTATTTCCGAAGGCTGATATTGAACATTATATTTTCAACCGCAAAAAATGGTTCTATGACATGTTCTAATGGAAATATAATGCTTCATTCTGCATATAACCCTGAACAGGAAGCAGAACGTTTTGTCAATTCCATTAAATGTTCATTTATTCCATCTTTTATATTGGTTTTAGAACCGGCTCTTTCCTATTGTTCTTCTTTTCTTCATTTAAAATACCCGGGTGTAAAAATACTTGCTGCCCGGTACACAAACGCCTTCTCTTTTTGCAATAATCTGTGGGATAAAATATTTCCACTATATGATATATCGGTCCCCTTTTCGGAGCTGCTGTTTAATGAACTTGGCGAAGAGGGAATTTTCTCAACGCTTTTTCTTTCATGGGCACCATCTTCACGCGCATTTTCTGACATTGAAAACTCTGTATGGAATGAAATAAAAAAGGCTGTTCTAAAAAGCCGTGATATCCTTTATACAAGAAGTTTTTTTGGTTCCCGGTGGACTTCCAATATTTTTACATTCTGTCGTTATTTGTCGAAAATTTCTCTTCCTGTAAAAAAAGGAACCTGCTCCATCGTTATAACAGCGTCAGGTCCGAGTCTCTCAGCCACTCTTCCATTGTTAAAAAAATATAGAAAATCCTTTTTTCTAATAGCAGTTTCTTCATCTCTTTCTGCTCTTCTTCACAACCGGATTCTGCCCGATATGTGTATTTCAACAGATGGAGGTTATTATGCAGGAACACATCTTATACCATATGAAAGCAGTCTCTGTCCTGTTCCACTTGCACTTTCTGCTGAAAGTTTTTGTAAAAAAAGTATCATATCAGGAAGTACAATTATTCCACTTATTTATAATGACGGTCTTTCGACTTCTATACTCCAATACTGCGGAATACAGGGAGTACCTGCAGAACGCAACGGAACTGTCAGCGGGACAGCTGCAGAATTTGCGCTGAACATTACAAACGGACCAGTTTTTTTTTGCGGGCTCGATCTCAATGCATCTTCCGGATATCAGCATACACAACCAAATTTTCTTGAAACAGATGCTTCCTCTGTTGACAATCGTATAGCACCAAAAGAAGCACGTATATCTGCCTCACGTTTTTCTTCAGGAGCTCTTTCTTTGTATTGCAACTGGTTCAAATCACTTCCTTCCGAAAAAACAAAAAGATTATTCAGGTTGTCCGATCATTTTAATTTTTCCAATACGCTAGGATCTATTAAAGATGTTGATTTCGATTTCTTTGCTGAAAATATTTCGCAAAATGAATTTCCTCTATTCACAAACACATTTATTTCGGCATCAGTGGAATCATCTGAAAAAGAATTCATTCAAAAAAACAAGGACACTGATGAATGGCTTCATTCTATTTTTCCGGTTGAATATCTTGGCCTTCAACGATCTTCAGGTCTGGCAGATTTTGCTAAAAAAGAAACTATTCTGGAGAAAAAAAATAGTACACTTCTATCCCGATTAGAAAGGATACTGCATGAATAATTCTGTTTATAAAACCATTCTTATTTCAAAAAACGGATACCCTGTTCCTGTTTTTTCAAACGGACACACGATGCATTCCCGGTATGATCCTGTTAAGGAAGCGGAACAAACAGCATCGCTGTTGAATAGTAATTGTAAATTTTTTCTTATAGCAGGAATAGGAGGTGCTTATCTTATTAATGCTGTCCGGCAATTATACCCTGAAAGCATTATCCTCGCAGCAGAAAATTCGTATGAGGATATCGAATTTCTAAAACAAATACCCTCATTTTTAAAATTGAATGATGATAAAAAAATCATTATTTTCCCCGTTGAGAATACAGCTCAAACGCTTATTCGTTATTATCTTCCGGGTGCATATGGTTCACTTCAAATAGTTGAACAAAAAAGCTGGACACTGGAAAATCCCTCCGGAATTGCAGAATTCAGAAAACAGGTAGACCGTGCATCAAAAATTATTTCTTCCGACTTTTCTGTTCAGGCACATTTTGGGAAGATATGGCAGAGGAATATTATTACTAATTTAAAAAAAATCAGTCCTCCCGCAAAAATTGTCTTCCCGGTCAATAAAACGGCTCTTGTTGCAGCAGCAGGTCCGTCACTTGATTCAACTGTATCATATATAATTAACAACAGAGATTCTCTCTATATTATAGCAACGGATACTGCTTTTGGCAGCTTTAGTAAACGCGGTATCCGTTGTGATGCTGTTATATCTATCGACGGGCAGGAAATCTCCCATAATCACTTCTTCTCACGCGGTTCATTTTCACCAAATATGTTATTTATTTTTGATCTTTGTGCAAATCCGGCTGCAGTCCGTACAATACAGGAAAAAGGATGTAATGTCCTGTTTGTCAACACAGGTCATCCGCTTTCGCAGTACATATCCAAGTATTCAGAACAATCAGGCACTGGGACTTTTTTACATCTTGACTCAGGGGCAGGAACAGTCACAATTGCAGCCGCTGATTTTGCAAAAAAAGCAGGATTTTCCCGTATTATTGCCGCTGGAGCAGATTTTTCGTATCTTAATGGCAAAGCGTATATGAAAGGTACATATCTTGATGTGTTATACAACAAGATATCTAACAGACTACATCCCAGTGAAACAATCTTTGATAAACTTTTGTTCCGTACACCACTTATACTGTATAAAAATTACAGCCGTAGAGTTACGACTTCAGTTCTTGAATCATATGATGCTGCTTTTAAAAACTGGCTTAACTTCAACAATATTTCTATGGAGGAAAAAAAATCACTGAAATTCTGCTGCACAGAAATGGGAAAAAAATCGTTTGTTTCTTCGGTAAAATCTTTTGATTTTAGTTCCTTTTTGCGATATATGCAGACAGATATTTCTGCTGTCGATTTTACATCTCTGCTGCCCGGTAATCTGCCGCCTGTCCTCCTGTCTCTGCTTCCTGCAGCAGCATACTTCAGAGCAACTTCCGCAGAAAAAAACAGTGACTTCAAAAGTCTGATAAATCTTGCATACTCTGAAATTCTACGATATACTCGAACGATATGAAGAGCAAGAGTGTTTTTATTTATTCATTTACTATTTCGTTAATTTTTGCCTCCGCTGTTTTTTTCTTCTGTTATAGTCTGATACAGGAATATAAAAACGGGTCAGAACGTACTGGGTACCAATTTGATCACCTGTTGCAGGCTACGTCTACATCTCTCTCTTCGTATGACCCTTCATCTCCCGAATTTAATAAA
This sequence comes from Treponema sp., assembly GCA_041669845.1. Lineage (GTDB taxonomy): Bacteria > Spirochaetota > Spirochaetia > Treponematales > Treponemataceae > Treponema_D. Next base: position 24,169 of record JBAYAJ010000003.1, on the reverse strand, counting down.
ATATTCAATAAATCATGCGGGAATCTCGAAGATTATTCCTTCATTACTTTGAAAAATACATCTGCGCTTTTGTATGTCTATCCTGATTCGACTGCTGCAGATGAAAGACCCCCCTCCCATTTTTGCAGAGTATATTCAAGCAGTTTCACAAACAATGGTACTTTTTATATTCTTACAGCATCATTATACCTTCTTCGTCCTGTTTCAATTTTCTATTATGCAAGATTTTCTTTTCTTATTATATTTGCAGCAACAGCTTTCTTATTTACACTTATATTATACCTGCATTTATCAGAGAAATCTTCCGGGAGTAATATTCTTAATAATGCTACCGATGTTTTTTTTAAACAAAAAACAGAATCTTCTTTGAATGCAGACAATTTTCCCGAATCAGAATCTTTTTCAAGTGAAAAACAGGCACCCGATGAATGTGAACCTTCTGAAGAAAAGTATGTTAGTGAAGATCCTAAAAAAACATCTGCAATTCTGCCGGATGACACCACCGGACTGCAAGACGGGAGGGCTGCTTTTGAAGATGCCGTTCCCGCAGCAAAAAATAAACAGGAAAATCCAGAAGGCCTTTTCTCCCCTATAACAGGATTCGGCTGGGAGCAATACCTTGAAATCCGGCTTGACAGCGAACTTGTTCGTGCTGCATCGACAGAACAGGATCTATCGCTTTTTATTATCCGTATTCCCACAATGGTTTTTACAGATGCAGTGACTCAAAAAGTCTGCAATTATCTTCTTGATCAATTTCAATTTAAGGATATGCTTTTCGAATATAAAACTGACGGTTTTGCCATTATACAGGAAAATACCGCTGTAGATGAAGCTGTATCTATTGCTGGTACATTATACACGGGCATTTCTAAAATACTTAAGGAAAACAATACAAATTTGAGATGTGCGATCGGAATTTCATCACGATCAGTCCGGATGCTGCCCGGAAAACGTCTTATTCAGGAGACGACAGAAGCTCTGGAGCATGCATTTAAAGAACCAGATTCCCCTGTTATCGCATTTCGTGCAAATGCGGATAAATACCGGAAATTCATTGAAACTGAATACAAAAATTAGTTTTTATCTGTTTTTGTGTCTTCTGATGGTGCACTACCGTCATCTTTAAGTGCATCATTTATTTTTTTGCTGAAATCAGAAATTGATTTATTGTCAGGAAATTTTTCCTTTAATACATCAAGTTGAGCTTCAGCCAGCTCGGCTCTTCCCTGCGATAACAGTATCGCTATATAATTAACTACAATTTCTTCATTGTCCGGTTCATCTTTCATAAGAGATTTATAAATCATCATTGCATCATCAAGATCGCCTGACATAGCCTTTATATATGCCCGAGAAAGCTTTAGATTTACATTTTCAGGATCCCTCTGCAGCAACTTATCGTATACGTCTTCAGCATCGTTCCAGTCTTTCGCAAGCGCATATGTTCTACCAAGTTTATAGTAAACAGACCAATATAACTTTTTATCTTTCATTGCAAGCAGATAATACGTCACAGCCTTATCGTATTTCTCAAGATCAACATACGCATCGGCAATTGCAAGATATTCTGCGCTTATACTTTCTCTTATGAGATGATTTTCTCCGGGAACTGTAAGATGTCCTGTTGTACTATTACACGAAAAAAAAATTACACCTGCAATTATAAAAGCTGCAATGGACGCTTTCTTCATGCTCAGCCTAAAACAGTCTGTTCGATTTTATAAAGTTGAGAACGATACAACCCTGCAATATTGCTGCCGTAATCAGCAATGAGCTGAATAATATTACGCGGCATGTCCTTTTTATCACAACCGTTAAGACGATCTCCTGCATCTCCCAATCCGGGCATGATATATGCTGATGTATTAAGCGCAGGATCAAGCCACAATGTATAACACGTGCAGTTTTCAAGCGCACGTGTCACACGTATACTTCCTTTCAAAGCCGATATAGTATTAAAAAACTTAATTGATCTTGGTTTTATGCCCTGACTTTGCAGATATTTTACGACAGTCACAAGAGATCCGCCTGTTGCATTCATCGGATCGGCAAAAATAAGATCCTTTCCGTCAAGTTCTTCAATCTTAAAAAACGATTTTGTAAGATTAAGGATGTATTCCATGTCAGACTCACTCTTCTGGTCGTTTCTATTAATTTTGAAAAGTGCAAACGGAGTCACGTATCCGTGCGAAGAATATTCTTCTATCTCCTTCGATATAATCATGCTGGGAAGAAGCGCTCCGCGGAGCATAACGCACATAACAGAATTTTCTATCTTATTATCTATATCTGGAATTTTATGAACTGCATAATTCTGAACAGGATTTGTAACAGGAGTTTTGACAATTATATGATTTTTTTTATCAGAATGCTCATCCGTATATGCCATACGAAAAAGCATTTCATATGCACGCTGGCTATAATACATGAATTCCTGATGCCCCGTATCAACATCACGCAGTTTTGCTATTACACGGGAAGCCTCTGCGTGAGCACCTTCTTCGGTTACAAACGAAAAAACTCGTATCTGAGGATGGGCGGCGCATATTTCCTGCATTCTATGCCCCATTCTATCATAGGCATCAATAATTTTATGTTCATTTACTGGGTCAAAAGACTTCATAGTCTCTTTATACATTTTATCAAGAACGTCAAGATCAAGAAGATCCTGCCTTGTAAGATATCCATCCAGATCCTCTGCTTTTAGAACTACTTTATCATCTGCCATAACACACTCCACTTAATTTGTTTATAATGTGAACAACTTGTACAGCTGTTTTTTATTTATTCTAATGTCTGAAACAATAAGATGAGTCTGAGTAGTAAGCTGTGTCTGTGAATTGGTAAGACCAAAAGCAAGAGACAGCATACTTTCTCCAGCTTTTATCATCCGTTCATTATTAAACTCAAACTCTATTGTCATAATATACTGATCACTGTGATTCTGATCAGTAATCATATATCCTTTTACATACGCAAGTTTCAGATTAAGATTTGTTCCTGTAAGAACAGTAAGAAAAGACTGTGGCTTTACTGCATAAAAACGTATCTGGGAACCGCCTTCGTACAACCATTCATATACACTGCTCTGAATAAAACAGGATGAATCCCCGTTGAACGCATGGTTATGATACGAATCTATCATAGCTGGAACAGCATAGCCGAAGCAGGCAATATTGTCTGAAGGAAAAGCTGCCTGCATCCCTGATGATTTTTCTGTGTAATAGACATACCCTGTAGGTTTCCCTGCTGTATTTTTTTCATAAACAGAAAAAGGTTCCCATCCGTTGTTCTTTTCGAATACCCGTGAAACAGCAATATGAGGGACACTGCCTGATACCACAGCCTGTACCACCGTCTTGTTGAGTTTTCGTTCAAGACCAGCATAAACAACGTCTATCCGTTCTGCAATCTTATCCGCATTTTCAGAACTCAACCCAACAATACCGCTTTGAAGAACTCTTGACACAAGTATCGGATCTGTCTTTTCCGGTATTTTCAGATAAAATGAACTCCCCGAGTCAAGGATATCCAGTGGATTTACAGGATTTCCCTGTGGCACTGATTTACATGATGTAAAACAGGCCGCCAGCATACCTAGGAAAAGTATCTGTACCAATATGGCATCAGGCTTTTTCAATTGAAATTCTCCATTTCTCCTCATCTGTTTCAACAACGGTACCGTTTAAACTTTCCACCCATGATGCGGAAGTAGCCAGTGTTTCGTTCGCGACAAAATCAGCAAACATTGTATAAGCAGCTTTTAGCTCTGAATCACCGCTAAGTATCAATTTTATGCGGTCAGTAATGTCAAGTCCCGTCTCTTTACGCAGATTCTGTATTCCCCTGATAAGGTCGCGGACATATCCTTCCTTTTTAAGTTCATCAGTAATTTTTGTATCAAGCCCGACTGTAAGTGTCCCTTCATTAAGTACTTTAAGATCATCTTTTTCGAGACGCTCAACATTCACCTTTGTATCGTCAAGGTCAATGTATTTTCCCTCTACCTCTATCGTAAGTTTAGAACCTTCCAAAATATGCTGAATTGCATTCTGATCAAGTGCTTCAATTTTTGCAGAAGCTTCTTTCATAAGAGGCCCCAGTTCTTTTCCTAATACGCGGAAATTTGCTTTTGCCTTATACCCAACAAGCTCATCTTCCCGTTCATGAAAAATAACTTTTTTTACATTGAGTTCTTCACGTATAGAGTCTTCCATTTCTGCCAGAACGACTTTTTCTTCTGCATTACGTGTCACTAGTGCCACACTTTCAAGCGGCTGCCGATTCTTGATGTTGAATGTATTGCGCAGCGACCGCCCCATGGAAACAGCTTTCTGTACTGTATTCATCTTGAATTCAAGCTGTTCATCCCGCCACTTTTCGTTGTATACCGGGTAATCAGCCAGATGTACAGATTCTTTATCATCATGATTTTTGAGATTCTGCCAGATTTCCTCTGCTATAAACGGAATAAACGGTGCTGCAACCAGAGAAAACGTTTTTAACGCTGTATAAAGAGCTGCGTATGCTTCGTTCTTATCACTGTCGTTCTCACTCTTCCAGAATCGTCTGCGGGAGCGGCGGATATACCAGTTGTTAAGATCTTCTATGAAGACAACTATCGGATCAATTGCGCTTGAAAGATCATAATTATCGAGTGCAGATGATACGCTCTTTACAAGCTGCTGAGTAATAGAAAGAAGCCATTTATCGAGCGGATTCTGCGGCATTGTCCTGTCAAACTCATGTCCAGTCGGTTGAATTTTGTCAATATTTGCATATTGAACAAAGAAACTGTAACTGTTCCACAACGGTATAATGATATTTTTAAGAACATCACGTACACCGTCGTCGGTGTAACGAAGATCGTCAGCTTTTACAACAGCAGAATGCATAAGGAACAGCCGTATTGCATCTGCCCCGAATTTATTAATAGCCTCAACAGGGTCTGTATAATTATGGAGACTCTTCGACATTTTCCGTCCGTCAGAAGCCAATACGAGTCCGCTTACAATACAGTTTTTGAATGCAGGTCTGTCAAGCAGATCACTTGCAAGGACTGTCAGTGTATAAAACCATCCTCGTGTCTGATCAAGACCCTCAGAAATGAAATCTGCCGGAAAATGTTTTTCAAAATATTCCTTATTTTCAAACGGATAGTGATTCTGTGCATACGGCATTGAGCCTGACTCGAACCAGCAGTCGAGAACTTCGGGAATACGATGCATAGTTCCGCCGCATTTTTTGCACGGAACAGTAATTTTATCAACATATTGTTTGTGAAGGTCTTCAGGATATACGCCTGAAAGCTCTTTCAGTTCCTGCCGGCTTCCAACACAAATTGTATCACCACATGTATCACATTTCCAGATTGGTATCGGATTACCCCAGTAACGGTTACGGCTGATTGCCCAGTCGCGCGCACCAGCGAGCCACTTTCCAAAACGGCCTTCCTTAATATGGGCCGGCTGCCAGTTAATCTGAGCGTTTGCTTTGAGGAGGCGCTCATGTTCGTCTGCGACTTTCACAAACCAGCTTCCTATCCCACGATAAATCAAAGGAGAATCACATCTCCAGCAGTGAGGATATGAGTGGAGTATCTGATCGCGCTTTACAAGTTTTCCTTCTTTTTTCAGGCGGTCCATAATGTCTTTATCGCAATCTTTTACAAAACGGCCCTCATAGTCAGGCACTTCACTGGTGAATTTGCACTCTGCATCAATCGGTTCCACAAATGGAATTCCTGTTCCCGAAAATACTTTGCTGTCGTCTTCACCAAAGCCTGGAGCGGTGTGTACAATGCCTGTACCGTCTTCTATAGAAACAAAATCCGCATTAAAAACACGAAAAGCGCCATCGCTTCCGTCTTCTTTTACTGCAAGTTTTGCAAAATACGGAAAAAGTGGTTCATATTTTGCACCGACAAAGTCTTTACCCTTGCGGGTATATATAACCTTATAGCCTTTCTCTTCTTTGTAGTATGCGGAAAGCCGGGCTTGTGCAAGAATGTAATAATCACCTGATTCTTCATCAAAAACCTTTACATAATCAATATCCGGCCCCATCGTAAGCCCTTCATTAGACGGCAGGGTCCACGGTGTAGTGGTCCATGCAAGAAAGTATGTCTTACCGTTCGTCATTTCACGATCAGCAATACCTTCCGGCGCACGGACAATTTTGAAACGGATGGTTATTGCAGGATCGTTAACATCTTTATACCCCAGGGCAAGTTCATGATTTGAAAGAACTGTTGAACATCTTGGACAATACGGAAGAATGTACTTTCCTTCATAAATCATATTTTTATTCCAGAGTGCTTTTACAACCCACCATATAGATTCCATGTATTCGGGATTCATTGTCTTATAGTCGTTGTCAAAATCCACCCACCGTCCCATGCGGGTAATTGTCTTCCGCCATTCGCCTGTATAACGAAGGACACTGGCCTTGCATTTATCATTAAATTCTGCAATGCCATATTTTTCGATTTCATGTTTTGAGTTAAGACCAAGTTCCTTTTCAATAAGGTTTTCTACAGGAAGACCGTGGCAGTCCCAGCCGAAACGCCGTTCAACTTTTTTTCCTTTCATTGTCTGGTAGCGGGGAATTATATCTTTAATTGTTGATGGAATAAAATGACCAAAATGCGGAAGACCTGTTGCAAACGGTGGACCGTCATAAAATACGTATTCCTCGGCACCTTCACGTTGTGAAACTGATTTTTTGAATGTGTCGTTGTCCTGCCAGAATTTCAGGACTTCTTCTTCCTGCTTCGGGAAGTCTGCTTTTGGATCAACTGGCTTGTACACGAAAAGACCTCTTTAAATGTAAAATACTGACGTATATTATGCCATATATTGTAGAAAAATACTAGCTCCTGTTACTCCTGCAGATATAATTATTCTGAGGCCGTGTAAGATGTTTTCGTTTTTGTATTTTCAAGTCCCTGTGTAACTTCGGTTTCCAGTTTCGTATACGTACTATAGGCAGCAGCCTGCATTGCATCTATACGGCCTTCCCGTCCGTCAGTCTGTGTAAATTCCTTCTGTCGTTTTCGTACTGCCTGTACCTGCTCATTGTCTTTTTCGAGCATATTTATTATATCCCAATGCCAGTTAACGTTGTCGGGAGGAAACAGCGGTGGCGGATCAGGTTTTCGTCTCCTGTTTGCTTCGGCGACTATCTGCAAGAGGACAGATGCATTATTCCTCCCAATAACTTTTGTCAGATACGGTTTCCCGAACGCACATATAGTTCCAGTTGAGTCAAGCGTATAATCAGTAAAAGGTACTGCAGATTTTTCAATATTGCGTATTTGAAGGCTTCGTCCGGTGACGCAGGTAAACACACTTCCGTCGGAAACAATATGTTTTGCTACATGAAATGTATCTTTGCCATCAATGAACGATGCATATGCATCTGTGTATTCCATTGTAGTCACCCAGTACCGCAGCGTATAAACAGCATTATCTACAACGTAATATGAAATGATATTTTCATCCATCGTAAGAGGACACACTCGTATACCGTTTTTTGGGCTTATTCCCTGCCAGTAACCAAAAAGCTGATTTCCTGTCGTAGAAGTACGGATATCGTCAGTACGCCCTTTTATCACAAAATCAAGATAAAGATTGTTTTTTATTACCGCAACAGGAATCCGGGTTATGTTCCGATTCTTTGTTCCATAGTGTATAACAAGTTCCCAGGCTCCGCTGTCTTCGGGAATACTGTTACCGGAAGCATCATAGCGAGGTGCACGGATCTGAAGAGGTTCATATACAACTTTAATATGTTCGGCCTCTTTCCCCGTAGCCGTACAGCTGAAACGTGTTGCATCGTCTGCATATGAGACAGGCTCTGCGGCGCGGTCATAAAACCATCCATAATATGCTTTCAATACAATTGCCAGATCGGAAGGTTGTACAGCAGCAGTTTTTTTCATAACCTGCATGGAAGTATTTATGGGATCTACAATCACTTCTGACTGCGTGCGGTCAATTTCCGCAGCAAGAGCTGGTTCTTCCGGTGGCGCAATAAAAAAAACATACCTGTCTCTCCCCTGCCATATACCATCCAGTAAACTTGGAGTCAGGACAGCCTGATTCTCCGGTACAGGTACATAATCTTTCCCGTATACCGCAGCCTGAGCATGGGAGTCAAGTTCCGTCTGAGCAAAAAAAGGGACAGTAATCAGTATGAAAAATGAAAAAAAAGGTAATGGCGAATATTTCACACTTCCATTATCGGTATGTCAGCAGTACGTCTTTACTATATTACGCTATTATCCTGACTGAATAATTTCTTAATCTGTTTTTCATAAATCTTAGTTATTTTAAAACGCATCATCTCACCCTTCGCATTAACTTCTTTTCCCTGTACAAAACTTTCAGGAAGCAGGACAAAACGACTTATACGCTCGCATGTACGAAAACCTGTCTTATCACTGACGCGGTGTTCAATTTCTTCCCGGAACATTATCTGTACTTCATTCGACTCAAGAAGCGACTCCCATGAACTGTACATAATACGGGAATTATCAGCCCATTCCGTAACGGCCTCTTTTGCAGGCACAATAAGCGCTGCAATATATTTTCTGTCCTGACCGACAATCATTGCACGTTCGATATAAGGGCTGTCGAGCAGCGCAGCCTCAATGACAGCAGGTTCAATATTTTCTCCTCCGAGCAGAACAATCGTATCCTTTGCGCGCCCGGTAATTTTGATTTCGTTATCCTGTGTAAGCATACCAATGTCGCCCGTATTAAGCCATCCATATTTATCGATCACCTGCTCAGTAAGATCGGGACGACTGTAATATCCCTTCATAATCTGACGTCCATGTGCCACAATAATGCCTTTTTTTCCCGGTGGCAGCGGTTCTGTACCGATAGTTCCGTCCTCACACATGGCAACCACTTTTACTTCTGCCGATGGATAAACAACGCCTACACAGCCAGTACGGGGTTTGAGTGGATTTCTTACCGAAAGTACCGGACCTGCTTCCGTAATGCCGTATCCTTCAAGCAGGTTAAAACCGATAGCATGATAAAATGCGTCGACATCGCTCTGGAGTGCACCACCACCGGAAATAGCGGCAACCATATGCCCTCCGAGTACGGCCTTTACCTTCTTGAAGACTACAAGTTTGCATATACCGTAAAGAGGAGCGTAGAGAATAAAAGGTATAATTCCCCACAGAAAATCCCAGAATCGTGTACCATTATTATACCGGCAGACAAGACCGTACACGTGGTCGTGAGCCCATGAGAAACGTTTCCCGATCTGTATAGCAAGACTAAAAGAAAAGCGGGTAACGCTGTTTTCTTTTTTCATCTGGCGGAAAATACCGTGCGCGAGAGATTCCCACAAACGGGGAACACCACACATCCATGTCGGATGTACCTTTGCCATGTCGCCAAGAAGCGCTGCAGCAGCAGGTTTTGAATATGCCATTCCAGCTTTAAGCGCTATTATAAAGTACTGAAATGCACGTTCAAAACTATGCCATACAGGAAGAACGGAAAGCCAGATGTCTCCATCTTTTGTATTTGGAAGGGCAAGTCTTACAACTTCGCATTGTGCAATGTAGTTATCGTGCGTCAGCATAACGCCTTTCGGAGTTCCTGTTGTTCCAGATGTAAAAATAATAGTTGCAAGTTCATTACCTTCAGTTTTATCTATTTCCGCTTCAATGTCCCGACGTTCGGACTCTGAAGCATGACGTCCTATATCTTCAAGTTCGACAAATTTTATAACTTTAAGACCTGCATCGACAGCAATTTTCTCAGTATTCTCATCGGGAGAATCTATTAAAATAATGGTTCTTAGTGCTGGAACTTTTTCTGCGCAGTTTAAGATCTTCAAAAGCTGCCTCTGATTTTCGAAAATACAGATTTCACATTTTACATAATTGAGAATAAAAGCCATTTCAGTACCAGTAGAATCACATCCCCGTGGTACGTCAGCCGCACCAAGACACAGAAGACCTTCATCCAGAATCATCCACTCGCGTCTGTTATCAGACATAAAACCGACAAATTGCCCGCGCTGTATACCGATCTTTCTGAGGGCACATGCCATTTCGATAACTCTGTTGTACACACGTCTGTAGCTGTGATACTCATATTCACCGATTTCATTCTTTACAACCTGCAGCGTAAAATCAGGATATGTCTGCGCCCGGGAACGCAACATAAGTGGAATATTTTTTGGTAACTTTTCGGCTCTGCTCTTGTCGAACAATGATATAATTCTTTCAATGGTTTTTATTTTTTTCATAAAAAACTCCGTGTCGATTTTTCTGGCAATGGTTTATCCAGATAAACTATTCTGACAACTATAGTTTCATTTGTCAATGATATTCATTTTTGATATACTTTACATATGACATATTTAGCAAAAGTCGGTGAACTTACGCTTAAGGGATCAAATATCAGGGAATTTGAACGCCAACTCGTAATCAATACACGTGAATGTCTGAAAGGACATAATGTTGATGTAAAACTTCACGCGGGCAGATTATATATAGACTGTCCAGACAGTGCTTCTTCCGCAGTAGAATTCATGCTTAACCATCTTATTGGCATAACAGGATGGGCAAAAACCACTACATGCGGTAAAAACATCGAAGCAATAACCAATGCTGTTTACGAAGAGGCACTCCGTGCGAAACAAAACGGCGCAGAGACATTTAAAATTGAAGCCCGGAGACAGGATAAAGATTTCCCGCTCGATTCATACGGTATCTGCTGCAATGCTGCCGAAAAGACAGTCGATGAGGGGATTCTTACCGTCGACGTTCATCATCCTGACGTAAAAATAAATGTTGAAGTCAGGGAACGCTGCTTTGTTTTTTCTGATGCCATAAAAGCAAACCGTGGTCTTCCTGTCGGATGCAGTGGCAAGGGACTTCTTATGCTCTCCGGCGGTCTGGACTCCCCTGTTGCAGGTTACAGAATTATACGGCGCGGAATGAAAATAGAATGCGTCTACTATCACTCGTACCCATACACCTCAGAGGAAGCACAAACGAAAGTCGAAGCCCTTGCAGCAAATATTGCAAATTACGGACTGGACACATATCTTAATATAATTCCATTCACCGATGTTCAGATGCGTATAAAAGAAAAAGCACCGGAAAACTGGGCTACACTCATGCTGCGCGTCTGTATGATGAAAGCCGCAAATATGCTTGCAGAAAGAATTAATGCTCAGTGCATCATTACAGGAGAAAGTCTTGGACAAGTCGCAAGTCAAACTATAGAAAACCTTTCGGTAACAGAACACTTTGCGGAATATCCTGTTTTCAGACCTCTTATTGGTACGGATAAAGAAGAAATAATCGACATTGCAAAAAAGATAGGGACATACGACACATCAATTCTGCCTTATGAAGATTGCTGTGTACTTTTCTCACCGAAACATCCTGTTCTGCATGCATCTATAGAAGAAGCAGAACGTATCTATGAATCTATGAACGCCGATGGACTTATTAAAGAAGCATTTGAGAAACGTGATATAAAACATTTTACTTTTCAAGCAGCAAAGTAGCAATTTGCCCGGCATCAGTGTTAAGATCTATACTGTCGAAGTTCTTTTTCATCTTAATATCAAAGTCGGTGTCGTTGAGCAGCTCATTTATCTTTTGAAAAACATTCCCCGGCCGCCTGATGTAATAACCTACGTTATGGTTCACCGCGAAATGCATATTGCCAAGTTCCTGATTGTGAATATATTTGATAATAATGACCGGCTTCCGACAGGAAAGCACTTCCATGAGTGTCGCAGGTCCGGCTTTGATGACCGCACAGTCACAGATTTTAACAAGTTCATCGAGATAATCTATAAAACCGAACACATGAAGATCAAGTTTCGGATATGTAGCTGCAAGAATATCAAGAGTCTCTTTAAAAGCCTTATCACGACCACAAACCATTGCAACAGCAAACTTTGCTTTATGGATTACACATTCCTTGATTATATCTATTGCACCAGGAAGACCTTCTCCTCCACCAACAAGCAGCACTATTTTCTTATCAGGATCAAATCCGTATTTTGCTTTTATTTTGCACACCTGCTCTTTCGTGAATGGTGGCATACGGTATTTTTCATTCATAAGGAAGGGAACGACAGTAACATTTGATTCTGGAACACCACATTTTTTTACAGCCTCGTTCTTAGCTTCCTGCGAATAAACAAAATACTTTAAATCTTTTTCATAAAACCACGCATGCGGTACCGTAAATGGATCGGTCACCATTGTAGTAAAATTCACTTTCCAGGGAATGTGTCTAAGTGCTGATTTAACAAAAGGCGTAAGTGCAAAATGGAAAGAAACTATGTCTGTCGGATGTTTTTCCAGAAAAACATGCCTAAGATACCGTGTAGTCTGAAAACGCAGCGGACGAACAAACATATCCTGTCCCCAGTGATGTGTACCTATATCATAAATAAGCGGGAATGCACCGTGGATATAATTACATGCATAATTATATCCTTTTTCAAAGGCAATATGCCCGAACCAGTTGCTTTTGTCAAAACCGTTTATCATCTCTATTTCAGTATCGGGATCCTGTACCTGAAGTGCATGCGCAAGAACTTTTGCTGCAGAAATATGCCCTGCTCCTGTATTTAAATACAGGAATAGAAATTTATGCTTCATGATTTCTCCATATTGTTAATAAGTGTATAACACGCTGAATTTAAGATATGCATTGTATTCATCGTGAAGCTGATTCTTCCAGTTAGTATACGATTCTGTATATGTTGCCGCATCCTTTCCGCTGTACATCGGCATATCGACACCTGCATTGTGAATATATGTATATGAAAATTCCGAATTCAGATACAAAGATCCTGTACTGACGTGGGGAAATTCATAAGAAATTTTTACACCACCTCTACAAATTGTCATTATATTTGCTTCCGACATAAATTTTGTTGTATCACCGTATACAGCATATATACCTCCGTCAGTTGCATATACAGGATCACCTCCATTCTGTACTGACGTATAATTTGCATTAAAAACTTTTTCTGCATTTTCAGTAGAAAGCGACTCATATTCATTCGCATGATGTGCAATTGAAAAAAGTGTTGTAACCTTAAGGTTACGCATCGGATTAAGCTGTATACGCAAAGATATCTGATCAGTATCAGATGGAAGCAATACCCCCATACTCGTTCCGTCATTCGTAAAGGATGAAGTATAACTGCCGTCAACAGAGTTAATTGTTCCATAGGAATATGTGTAAGGGGTAACAAAAGTAAAATCAAGAGACATCATCTCGCATAATGAATCAATTGGAGAATATGTTAATCCTGACTTAAGTGCAAACCGGTGATCGCCTGTAAGTTTAATTTTCATAAGCTGAGTGTAATCAATATGATCAATTGTCAAATCGGTGTTCCAGGAAAGCCCTCTGCAAAAATTGTATTCAAATAAAAAACCCGATAAAAGGTTGTCGTTATATCCGTTCGCCAGAGAAATCATGATATTCGGTACCAAAATAAAATACGATGGATCAAACCGGTTGCTGTATACGACTGCATCGTAATATGAAATACGCCATCTTTTACCAAATGGAATACGGACAGCATGGAATGTAAGAAATTTTCCGTATTTTTTATTTTTACCATTAAAATCAGAAGTCTCCAGCGCTGCAAAGTACTGCGTGAAATCAATATATCTGCCATTGAATACAAATAATACCTGAGGAGAATTATATGCATTCTGGTTCAGTACATTACCTCCGTCGATAAACGGTCCAAAACCTATTCTACTGTAGCCAACCGCCAGTGTAATCTTTTCTGTACTATAAGAAGCCAGACAATCAGCGTTAAAATCAATATCCACACTGCCTGTGTGTATGCCCTCTCCAAGCGTATCATACCGTACAGGTGACCATTTATCCGTAAAATCATCAGCATACAAATCAAATGCTGTCGTCGACATTCCGCTACTGTATCCAATAGAAAATATGTCACCAAACATGAAGTCACCATACCCACGAAGAGTACCTTTCAACTGTATATTGTCTGCATATTCATCTGTTTTTTCATTTTTTGAAGAGACATTTTTCTCATTCAGTTCAACAGCAGCATTCCATGGTTTATTGAATATACGCTCATAATATTTTTTTGCCATCGCAGAATCACCTGCGGATCCTTTTTCAATCGTTGTTTCCAGAATATGCTTAATAACCGGAAGCGGATACGGTTTTACAGGCGGAAGTTCATCAAGAACACCCCTGACATACCATCCAGCTGCAACAGAATAGAATTCATCGCAGGGATCTGCACTTACCTGCGCGGTAAGTTGATACGAACACAGAAGCGCACTAATTGCAAAAAACACAAAATAATTCTTTTTCATAGTACTGATAATAAAAATATACTCTATTCTTGCATGAACCGCAAGCAATATGATATTCTAGTACAGATATGACGGCAGCAGAAAAAAAAATTCTCTATACATTGCTCAAAACAGCTTCCGATTCGCTTGCCGGATATAATTCTCCTGAATTTTCCGGTAAAAGGCCTGAATTTTCCGATGACAGAGCCAAAAATGTAGTAACACAGACAGATCTTTCTGCCTTACAATCTGTACCGGATATAAAAATACCGGCAGAAAAAACCTCCGGAGGGCTTACGCTTACGTTAATTGCTCAGAAGATCATATCGTGCACGCGCTGCGATCTCTGTAAACGCCGTACGAATGCGGTTCCCGGAACAGGAACGGATCATCCTTTTGTACTTGTAGTGGGAGAAGGACCCGGTGCAGAAGAAGACATGCAGGGGCTGCCGTTCGTAGGACCAGCCGGAAAACTGCTCGATAAAATGCTTGCATCGATCTCTCTTGACCGGCATACAAACTGTTATATTGCAAACATCGTAAAATGCAGGCCTCCAAACAACCGTACACCTCTTCCGGAAGAAGCGGATGAATGCATTCCATTTCTTGAAGCACAGATTCATATGCTCAAACCTAAAATGATTCTTGCGGCAGGACGAACGGCCGGACAGAATCTACTGAAAACAAATGACTCACTCGGCACGCTGCGCGGACGTTTTTATGATTACAACGGTATTCCGCTTCTTGTCACGTATCATCCGAGTGCTCTGTTGCGGGACGAATCACTCAAACGGCCTGCGTGGGAAGATTTAAAGACATTCCGGACAAAACTCTCTGAAATTGCACCCGATTATGCAGCAAATTTCGTAAAACGGAGCTGACATGCTCTATCTGGACATCATACTTAACGTTCCGGTAAACCAGTCTTTCACTTATTCATACATTTCTTCCGAAGGTAGTACTAAAACCGAAAATAAACCGGAAACAGGTAAACGTGTTGAAGTTCGATTCGGTAATAGAAACATGACCGGCTTCATTATCAGTGTTCATGAAACACTTCCGTCTTCATGCCCTGTTGATGCGTCTAAAATTCGCCCGGTAAAGCGTATTGTTGATTCAGAACCTATTCTTACAGATGAACTTCTTACAATTGCACGCTGGATGGCAGACTACTATCTGTGTACTCTCGGAGAAACAGTTTCTGCAATGCTTCCGTCCGGACGGAGGGAAACGAATGCAGGAGGATTTTCTTTCGAAAGTGAAATACCTTTTTCACAGGCACACGGACTTTCACAGGAACAGCAGGATGCTGTCGATGGCATACTTGCACCTCACTCGTCCCGTGCATCTTTCCATTACTTATATGGTCCCACTGGCAGCGGCAAGACTGAAGTATTTTTGCAGGCAGCAGAACAAACGCTTGCTCAGGGGAAAGGTGTAATTTACCTTGTACCGGAAATAGGACTGACAACGCAGGTTGTACAATCAGTCGTAACCCGGTTTGGAAATACGGCTGCAGTACTTCACTCAGAACTGACCCAGAGCCAGAAACTTTCAGAATGGCGCCGTATAATGCACAGGGAAGCAAGAGTTGTTATCGGTGCACGTAGTGCTGTATTCGCTCCTGTACCCGACCTCGGTTTACTGATTATTGATGAAGAACACGACGGTTCATACAAGAGCGGTACTACTCCACGCTATCATGCACGGCAGGTTGCAATGTACAGGTGTTCTCATCTCGGTATTCCGCTTGTTATGGGAAGTGCAACACCTTCAGTCGAATCGTGGCATCTTATGAATACAAGAAGACTAGTCCGTCACACGCTTACAAAACGGCTTGCCGGTGGAAGCATGCCGAAAATTTCATGTATAGACTTAACAAAATGTGCAATGGACGGATGTTGTCTTTCTGATGAATTAACAGAGGAAATACGGACGACACTTGCTGCAAAAAAACAGATCATTCTTTTTCTTAACCGGCGCGGATTCACACATTTTTTCCGCTGCGCAAGTTGTGGTTATGAAATGACATGCAGAAACTGTTCTGTACCGATGACATACCACAAAAACGAAAACAGACTGCGCTGCCACTACTGCGGGTGGTCTGCCGTACCTCCTGAATCGTGTCCAAAATGTGGGTCGCTCGACATAGGTTATTCAGGATTCGGTACAGAATACATTGAAACGGAGACTGCCGCTAAATTTCCGAATGCACGAATTGTCAGAGTTGACACTGATGTGCTTACTAAGAAAGGGGAATTAGAAGAAAAACTCGGAGCTTTCCGCCGGGGTGACTATGATATCATGCTCGGTACACAGATGGTTGCAAAAGGACTGAACTTTCCAAATCTTCAGCTTGTCGGCGTGGTTCTTGCAGACACGGGGCTGCATCTGCCTGACTTTCGTGCAGCAGAACGAACATTTGCACTTATTACACAGGTTGCCGGAAGAGCCGGTCGTTTTTTTCCGGACGGCAGAGTCGTCGTTCAGACATACAGTCCCTCTCGCGAACCTATTGCGTATGCGTGTGCAGGAAATATAAACGGATTTTATGAATACGAATTGAAACAAAGGAAGCTGCTTGGCTTTCCTCCATTCAGTCGTCTTATACGGTTTGTATTCCGCAGTGCAGACTACAAAGCAGCAGAAGACACCGCAGAAGAAGCCGCCGTTCTTCTGCACCAAGTCCAGAAAAAAACGAAATATACTGATGACGATGAAATCATGGGGCCCGCCGAATGTCCTCTCGCAAAAATATCACAGAATTACCGCTACCAGATACTACTACGTGGTCCCGATATAAAACCTCTTCAGGAAATGGCACGGAAGCTGCTCTTCAGTTATTCCCATCCACAGAATGTGTACATCGAATGTGACGTGGATCCGGTTTCCCTGTTATAAGAAATATTTTGCTGTTGTAATAAATCACTGTCTGTCAGATATGCCTGCGCACACCGTCGAATTTTACCTGCCATAAGAATAACCCCTGCGGTGGAGCCGTTACACCTGCTAACCTTCTGTCCCTCGCATTAAGTATTTTTTTAAATGTATCCGCATCTGCCCCCTTTTTTTCCAGCTGAATGAGCGTTCCGGTAATACTGCGGACCATCTTCCATAAAAAAGCATTCGCTTCAATTTCAAAAACAATAAGGTTTCCGTATGGAAATGCATTCTGCATAAAAAAATGAGCATATTCCAGATACCGGCAGGTGGAAAGACTTTTGTCTCCCGAAGCCGCAAAAGATGCACAATCAAGTTCACCCCGGAGACATGATGCCATAGCATTAAGTTTTTCGATATCCGGTATATGTTTTACAGGCCACACATACCGTGTCTGAAGTGCAGACGGAATATTACCGGTAAATATAAAATACCGGTACACTCTGCTTGTCGCATCAAACCGGGAATTAAAATTTTCAGGGGCAACTGAAGCTTTCATGATACGCACATCCTGAGGAAGAAAACTGTTAAGTGCAACGGGATACCGTTCAACAGGAATTGTATCTATCGGAGAAATAAAATTTGCAGCCTGTGCTGCAGCATGAACACCGCTGTCAGTACGCCCAGAACCATATAATGTAATATGTTCACCATGAATCTTTTCAAGAGCATGTTCAATTTCGCCCTGTACCGTACGTACAGGCGTTTCTTCATCAGATTTATCCTGACGCTGCCAGCCACAGAAAGATGTGCCGTCGTATGAAATTGTCAAGAGAATATTGCGCAAAAACAACCTGCCTCAGTATATTCTAAATATTGTCGTCGCTTACTTCGAGCGAAAGCTTATCATACAAATCACGCGACTTTTCAAGAAGCGGTCCCGGTTTTGCTTTTGATGATTTTCCGAGACCAAAAATTCGCGCAATTGCAGTCTTTGATTCGCTCAGTTTGCGCAGACGAAGCTGCTGATCTTCTTTTTGACCATACTTGTACTCAAGCAGACCACAAAGGTAAATAACACCGTCCCAGCCGTAATTCTTGTCCATATCGGGACCGCTGTTTGGAAGTGTTGAACTCTTTTCTATGCGTTGTGTTTCATTTATAACAGCCTGTTCGTAAAAAAAAGTTGCCTTGTTATACAGAACTTTTGAAATATAATCGTAATTATGTCCGGGACAACGTCCATCAAGTTCTTTCGTAAGCCATGCAAGACGAAGTGAAATAATCGCACGTTTCAAAGTTGGAAGCATCTCTGCATTTGCATCATCATATGTCAGAAGCGCAAGATAATACATTGCACAACCGTCAAATAACGAGCGTTGACGATGCAGATCAAAATATGGAAAAATGGCGTTAACAGAGTTTTTCCGCTTTTCGGAATGCCCGTATATTGTATCAATTGTATCCTTGTTTTTTATGTTCTTGAAATCAGACCAGAATAAAGCTGCATTACAGTTAGGACATGCACCGATATCGTAAATGAGCGGGTATATTCTTCCATATTTTTTTGACGGCTCAAATATGCGGTGCAGTTCATCAGTAAGACCACCTGCAATCATACGACCCTGCCCGCTGAGCATCACTTCTTTGTCAAATTCTTTATGGCATACAGGACATCTGCATTTTTCTTTCGACCAGTATGAGAGTGCTGTTTTCTTATTATCCGATTCTTTTTTTACACCGTATACCATAGAACACTTCCAATTTTATACTTCTATAATGACAAATGCAACTGCAAATTCTTTTTCATGACTGAGAGATACATGCATTTTTGCATTTTTTCCACACCTTTTTTTAAGCAGAGCTGCAGCCGTTCCCTGTACCAGCAGCTCCGGTTTCCTTCCTTATCGTTTGCTATATATACATCATGAAGTTCAAAACCTGCTATTCCCGTTCCAAGAGCCTTTGAAAACGCTTCCTTTGCCGCAAATCGTACAGCATAATGCTGGCACAAAAAAGATTCTGATCCAATTTTCAGTATCTCGTTTTCGTTATAAAAACGGGCAATCATCGACGGATCTTTTATCCATTTTGCAAAACGGCCTACTTCCGTAATATCTGTCCCAATACCGTATATCATACTAATTTCTGATATCCGTTGCAGTCTTTTCTTCTGTAACAGACTTTTCTTCTATTATGACTTTTACGGTATCAGCACTTTTATTTTCTATACCGAAATACGACGGTAAGGAAATCTGTACCGGCAATTCATATGTTCCCGCCTCTTTTATCGCGCTGCAATCGACCTGTACCGCATTTTCATCGAGCTGATATCCGTCGAGCAGGGAAACTGTACTGCGCAGGTCAAACGAAATTCCGGGTACAATACCTTTCACTTCAAGACGTGGAGACAAAAACATTATTTTCACAGGAACATCCGCAAAGCTGCGCACCAACTGCTCTGCTTCAATAGTCAGATTAACATGAAACAGCTGTTTTTCTGACTGTATTGCTATCAATGAATTTATATTCTGCAATGCGACATCATAACTTTTATTGTCCGTAAGTCCTGCTGTATTGATTTTATCAGTATAAATCTGTTTTGTTTTTTCAACAGCAGAGCGGGGACCTATTATCTGTACAGTCTCCGGTTCAACAGAAATAACTTTTATAATATAACCATGAGCAGGTTCACCCGATAATGCAGGCGTTATTGGAACATATCTGAGTGCTTTTTCTTCCATCCGGATCGTAACATTTTCAGGTTTCACCGTTACTTCAAACGGATCCATCAGAAGTAGCTTCGGTGCAAGATGAACGGAAACAGGAACAGAATATACCCCTTCTTCGTCGTATGTCGTTAAATCAAGAGATGCAGTAATATCAGCCTGAAGTGCTTCCGCAATATTTTCCGTCGTAGAGCGAACTGTTACACGGACATAGTCAGGACAATCCGTCATCGGATACATACCGCCGTCTGCAACAACTGACAAAGGTACGGTGAACGTTTTTCTGTCAAGAATCGAAACATGATGAAATATGTAAAGAAACAATGCCATAACAAAACATATGACTTTAGCAGGCCAGTTCTCCGCTATTTTCTCAATCAGCCTGTTTACTTTCATCTATAGTGTCCTCCAGTTGATATGCATCCGGTGTAATTTCAAGCAGATTTTCAAGCATCTTTGTTAACTCAGACATCGTAAGGTCGTAGTGCAGCTTGGAATCATATGCAAGACTGATCGCTCCGGTCTCTTCCGAAACGACAAGTACCACAGCGTCGGATACTTCCGACAACCCGAGGGCAGCACGATGCCGCGTTCCGAATGTTTTCTTAATATCATACTGTTCACTGAGAGGTAGGAAACATCCGGCAGCAATAAGTTTGCCCCCCAACACGAAACACGCTCCATCATGAAGCGGCGTATCCATCCCGAATATTGTAACAAGCAGGCTTGATGATAAATCTGCATTAAGTCTTGTTCCTGTGTTTATAATGTCGTCCATTTTTGTATGGCGCATAAAAACGACAAGCATCCCTCTCCGCTGCTTTGAAAGCATTTCAGCGGCTATCAGTACAGAATCGACATACGTGTGCTTTGACCTGTTACCAAATGCAAACCACTGGGTCTGCCCCATTTTCAAAAAAAGTTTCCGCATTTCAGGCTGAAACACGATAGCAAATGCAACAAGCAGTCCCGGCGCCATAACATTCAGAATCCATACCATTGTATCAAGATTAAGAAGAAGTGCTCCCGCATATGCAAGTGCAACAATGACAGCAGCCTTAATGATCTGTATTCCGTTTGTTTTAATGATAAGCTCATACGCTTTGTACAGAATAAACGTAAGAATGCCTAAGTCAAGAATAGGACGAATAACATTATATACTGTAGCAAGGCTGTCAAATGCTTTCAATTCTTTTTACCTTCCAGATATTTCATTACTTTCATAGTATCGGCGGCAGCTGCTGCGTCATGTACGCGAATCATAAATGCACCGTTCAGTACGGAAATAATATCGGCAGCAAGCGTTCCGTACAACCGGTTCTCAACAGACTGCCCGGTCATTTCGCCGATACAAGTCTTTCGTGAAAGCGCCATAAGTACAGGATATGTGCCGCCGCAAAGTTTTCCACAGTTCCGTATAAGTTCAACATTTGCTGCAAGGTTTTTCCCGAAACCGATACCAGGATCAACTATAATTTTGTCTCGTAAAATGCCACACGAAAGCGCATATGACGTTCTGTCAATAAGATATGAGTTTACTTCTGTAAACACATTTTCATATGACGTATTCTTCTGCATTATAGCAGGAATTCCGCGTTTATGCATTAATATTACTGGTATTTTTACAGATGATGCATATATACCAAGTGCACTGTCATCTTCAAGCGCCGAAATATCATTCAGAATATCAGCCCCTTCAGAAACAGCAGCTTCCATCACCTGTTTTTTACGAGTGTCAACTGATATAGGAATTGATGATTTTTTTCTGATACTCCGGATAACAGGAATAATACGTCTGATTTCT
The DNA here is from genome assembly GCA_041669845.1 of Treponema sp. GTDB lineage: Bacteria > Spirochaetota > Spirochaetia > Treponematales > Treponemataceae > Treponema_D. Next base: position 2,400 of record JBAYAJ010000003.1, on the reverse strand, counting down.
TCATCTGCATGCACATATTCAGCACCCGGTCTGCTTGATTCACCACCGATATCAAGTACATCTGCACCTTCTTTTATAAGCTGCTCTGCACGTTCTACCCCGCCTCTGCTTTCCTTCCAGAAAGAATCAGGTGTAATATTTACAATTCCCATTACAAATGCAGGATTTTCAGTCGTAACGATTCTGTCTGCGAGAACAAGTTTTTTCATTACACTTCTTCCCTCTCTTTTTTATGTAACATATCCGGTACATGTATGCGGTTTCCGGCAGAACAGGCAATTTTAAGTGCGGTTTTTTCCAGATATTCAGGAGACATATGAGCATCTTCGCATATTTGTTCACGCGTACCGTGACTGTAAAATCTGTCAGGAAAAGCTTTCACCCCCACATTACTGATTCCGGCCTTGAACAGTACATTCTGCAGATAAGTGGATACACCGCCTGTTACGACACCGTCTTCCACAAGCACAATACCATCATATTTTGAAGCAAGATCAGTGAAGTAATCTTCATCTACAGGCTTTATAAAACGAAGCGTATAAATATCTGCATACACATTCTGCAGCAGAAGTGCACGCGCCGCCACGAGAACTTCCGAATAAATGCCACCGGTACATACAAAAAGAATACGACCGTTATCATCGTTACAGCGAGACTCAAGCCCTGCTTCCAGAGACGGAGCAAAACTACTGCATGTGACAAGTGTTCCCCGGCCCTGTACAACAGGCTGTGAAAAGGATTTCTGTTCAGACGGGCATGTAAGCTTCGGATATCGTATAAGAATTGTTCCCTGTGATGATACTGCATAGTCAAGACAGAGTTTTAAATCATCAGCACTTGCAGGACACATAATGCGTATTCCCGGAACAGGCCGGAACAACGCTATATCAAACAATCCCTGGTGAGTTTCCCCATCGCTAGGTACGACACCTGCTCTGTCAAGAACGATGACTGCATGTACATTCTGCAGTGCAATGTCGTGAATTACCTGATCTACTGCCCGCTGCATAAAAGTTGAATAGATACAAATTACGGGAGTAAGTCCACCGGCCGCAAGACCACCGCCAAATGTGACCGCATGTTCCTCTGCTATACCGACATCAAAAAAACGTTCAGGATAATGCCGTGCAAACGCTGCAAGTCCCGTTCCCTTTGCCATAGCAGCAGTAACAGCCGCAATATCAGTACGTTTTGAAGCAAGTTCCATAAGTGCATTGCTGAACGACTCTGTAAAGCTTAGTGCATCGAATTTTTCAACAGTACCATCACTTATACAGAACGGTCCTATTCCATGAAAAACCTCAGGATTATCTTCTGCAGGGCTATAGCCCTTTCCTTTCTTTGTCACAACATGAACAACGACAGGCCGCTGCAATTTTTTAACTCTACGGAATACCATCTCAAGCTCATGCTCGTCATGTCCGTTGAGAGGTCCAACATATTCGAATCCTAAATCGGTAAAAAGGTTGTTTGTAAGCAGAAGTCCTTTTACAGCACGTTTAAAACGAAAAATAATTTTTTCAAGATGCTTATTAAAGTACGGTACACGGTCAATCATGCGGTCGACTTTATAACGAAAAGTCTGATAATGTGCGGACATTGTAATACGCGAAAGATACCGGGATATGGATCCGGTGTTATGATCAATCGACATCTGATTGTCGTTAAGGACGACAATCAGATTTTTTGAAAGCTGCCCTGCATGAGACAGGGCTTCAAACGCCATACCGCCGGTAAGTGCACCGTCACCTATAACTGCGACGACTTTTCCCGGACGCTTTTTAATACTCCAGGCCATAAGAAGACCGAGGGCAGATGAAATTGAAGTTGATGCATGACCACAGTTAAAAAAATCATGGGGACTTTCATCCTTGCGCGTAAATCCTGAAATGCCGTTTTTCTTACGTAATGTATTGAAGCGGCAGTATCTTCCAGTAAGCAGTTTGTGTGCATAACACTGATGACTCACGTCCCAGACAATTGCATCCTCCGGGCTGTCAAATACACGATGCAGCGCAATCGTAAGCTCTACAACACCGAGATTGCTCGAAAGATGACCTCCATTACTTCCGACTACCTCAATAATCGTACGCCTGATTTCACGGGCAAGCTCTGAAAGTTTTTTTTCCGGGAGTCTTTTAACATCTGCAGGGGAATGGATACCGGAAAGAATCGTAAGAAAACCTCCAATAAAATAGTAAACACAAAAAAGACCGCGTCAGTTGCATGAACTTCCGCGGTCTTATCTGACATCAATAAGTTAGCAGAAAATGCTACTTATTCTTATGCCGATTTCTTCTAAGCATCTTCTTTCGCTTATGTGTCGCCATCTTCTGGCGCTTTCTTTTCTTTCCACAGGGCACGATGGCACTCCTTTCACTTAGATTAGTGTTAGTAATT
>JBAYAJ010000002.1:0-50546 GCA_041669845.1 Treponema sp. | reverse complement strand
GTTTTCCGCAATGACGAATTCGTGCATATCCTGATCGAGCAGTCCGGGATTTTCCTTTCGGTACGTCTCTATCGCTTCTTCTGCGGAAGCAAACTGGCGGCCCTCACCGAGTACGTGTGCATTCCAGCCCCGTTCAACCATACTCCAGTCCGCATTGTAGCGGTCCATCGTTATGTACATACGTCCGCCGCCTGAAGCGATTTTGTAATCACAGCCGAATGAAGCGAGAAATTCATCAAACGGTTTAAAATAGTTGAGTGCACTCGTAGGCTCAACATCGCGTCCGTCAAGTAATGCATGTACACGGATTTTCTTTACACCTTCTTTGTTCGCCTGAGTAATCATCGCCTTCAGATGATCTATATGCGAATGAACATTTCCGTCAGAAAGCAGACCGATAAAGTGAAGCGTTGTTCCATTGTTTTTCACGGTGCCTGCGAGTTTTTTCCACGTATCACCCTCGAACATTTTGCCGGTGGAAATTGCCGTACTCACAAGTTTTGCACCCTGAGCGAAAACGCGGCCGCATCCCATGGCATTATGGCCGACTTCACTGTTTCCCATATCGTCGTCAGACGGAAGACCGACTGCCGTTCCGTGGGCCTTGAGCTTTGTATGCGGACTCAGGCTCACCAGTTTATCAAGCCACTTCATACGGCTTGCTCTTACTGCGTCGCCGTCTTCATATTTTCCATATCCTACACCGTCCATAATGACCAGTACTACCGGTCCGCGGCGCCCCTTCCAATCAGGATTTTTTTGTAAAGGATGCATTATATCTGCCATGAATAACTCCTTACTATGGTTTCAAATATTTTCTTACCATAATAATAGTGATTTTCCGGGGAATATTCAATGTAAGTGGATCCGGATACAGACTGTGCTGTATCTACAAATAATGCAGTCTCAGAATATCATCTCTATCGGAGAACTTGCAAAACAGCCCGACTGCAGCAATGACGCTGTTAAACAACAGCAGCGTCCAGGTTCTTCTGCCTGCGGGATTCTTAAATCATGATGCAATTCAATACGTCTTGAGGATCTCGATACAATCATAACGGACGACAAGGTTCCGGCTGAATCTGTCAAAAAAGCTGTTGATTTCGGAGCCGAGATTATTGTCGTGAATTCCGATACTAAATCTATAGTTGAACATTATAATGCGGGGAAAAAACCGGACTACCAATGAAGGATTTCCAGCAGTAATAATCTACAGGCCTTTGTTAAAATTTTGTAGAAATTAAAAATACAGGAACAGTTGATTTCCCACCAAATTAATAGTATATTTTGAGCATGGAATATAAAAGCATACTTATAAAAGATACAACGCCGCAAGAACGCGAACAGATTGTTGAAGATTCTCTTTACTGCGGAGATCTCTGCTCCAGCTGCTGTGCATGCGGCGGTATGGAAATCGATTACCAGCAGTACATCGACGGGAAAAAAGAACTGAGCGAACTTAACGCAGAGTATCATGCAAATTACATGCAGAGCGGGCTCATGGAAGAAAAAAAAGACCGTTCCTGCGCGGTCTGATTTCATACTGAACAACGGTCATTCCATATATTGTTGCGTACAGTTCCTGGACAGATCTAGAGTTCAGTCCCGCCGATAACATCCTTTCGTTCTGCATGAAAAGCTGTCCGTTTATTTTTATCTCCCCGCTCAAAAACAAAGTCATCTTCATCCAGCGAGTACCAGGTGCTCCAGTTAAAATTTTCCTGTAGTATCCCGTTAATTGAAACAAGACGATCCTCTTCCATCAGTCACCGCTGCGGCAGGAAAAAAAATATAATTCATCATGATATAATCATCGCGTGATATTTCATCAAGAGCCGTGCGATAAAACATCACACAGCTCATTCTTTTCACCACAGGTTGTGCCACCAAAGGTGTTATTCTTCTTTTACCCCAAGCGGCGTATACCCCGCACTGGTAACCGCATCCATAAGTACTTTGTCATCAATTACTTTTGCAAGAGTTACATCTGCTTTTTTTTCTGCAAGGCTGACTTCAACTTTCGACACTCCGTCTACCGCCGAAAGTGCTTTTTCAACATGCATACGGCAGTGATCACACATCATACCGTCAATCGAAATTGTTTTTTTCATACCTGATTCCTCCATATGATCTGATAAATTCTGACCCCCGGACAAACTGTCCGGCAGCATAACTGTTTTTTTTCTGCCATTCCATCCTGTTCTGTATATGTTGAACAGATTCAACCGAAGAGCATTCGTCACAACAAAGAAACTTGACAGACTCATTGCAGCTGCACCAATCATCGGATTAAGTACAATCCCAAAAGCAGGAATAAGTACCCCTGCCGCAATCGGAATGCCCAGAACATTGTAAAAAAAGGCCCAGAACAGGTTTTCCCTGATATTCGAAAGCACCTGCCGGGAAAGCCGGACTGCCGCAGGAACATCGGCCAGTGATGATTTCATCAGAACAACATCTGCAGCGTCAAGCGCAACGTCAGTCCCTGCTCCGACGGCAACGCCCGTATCTGCACGGGTAAGGGCCGGCGCATCGTTTATGCCGTCACCCACCATCATTACTTTCCCATATTCTGAAAGCTGTGCGACAACTGCATCCTTCCCGCCGGGAAGTACGTCGGAGACAACGTGTGTAATACCAACTTCACGTGCGACAGCTGCCGCAGTACGTCTGTTGTCGCCGGTAAGCATGACCACCTGCATACCTGATTCCTTCAGGCTGCGTACGGCATCCGCACTGTCATTTTTCGCAACATCTGCCACTGCAATAATGCCGAAAACTTTTCCGGCTGATGCGAAATAGAGCGGTGTTTTTCCTTCTCCGGCAAGTTTTATGCCCTGGTTCTTCAACTCAGATGAAAGAAGTTTCTGCTCGTCCATAAGTACTGCGTTTCCGCCGGACGCAGGTATTCCGCCGTTATTTCCGTTCTGAAGTATTTCTCCTTTTACACCGTACCCGGGAAGGGCCGTAAATTTTTCTGCAGGAACATACACAGTCTGCTCCGCCCGGACTTTTTCCATAACAGCACGCGCAAGCGGATGCTCGCTTTTTTCCTCAAGTGCTCCTGCAAGTGAAAGCAGCGCCTGTTCCGTTATACCTTCTGCCGGTATCACATCGGTAACATGGGGCTTTCCTTCCGTAACTGTTCCTGTTTTATCCAGTATCACTATATCGGTCTTTCCCGCTGCTTCAAGAGCGGCGGCAGTCTTGAACAGAATTCCGTGTTTTGCCCCAAGCCCGTTTCCCACCATTATTGCAACAGGTGTTGCAAGACCGAGTGCACACGGACAGCTTATAACAAGCACACTTACCGCACGTGCAAGTGCAAAACCGAATTCTCTGCCCGCAATCATCCATACTGCACCTGTAATCACTGCAAGCGTAATGACGACAGGAACGAAAATACCGGACACTTTATCGGCAAGTTTTGCAGCGGGCGCTTTTGTTGCTGCCGCATCCTCCACCATCGTAATTATCTGGCTCAAAGCTGTATCGCTGCCGACTTTCACCGCAGTACAGGTAAGGAAGCCGTTCTGATTAAGTGTTGCGGCACTCACTTTACTGCCCGGACCTTTGTCCGCAGGAAGACTTTCGCCGGTAAGGGCTGCTTCATTTACAGCACTCGTTCCTCCTGTTACTTCTCCGTCAACAGGAATGCGTTCGCCGGGACGGACAATAAACGTATCACCAACCTTTACCTGCTCTGCAGAAATCGTTATTTCTTTTCCTTCTCTCATAACATGAGCCGTTTCCGGGGCAAGATCCATAAGGCTTCGGATGGCGTCCGTCGTCTTTCCCTTACTATATGCCTCAAGCGTTTTCCCGACTGTTATCAGTGTCAGGATCATAGCCGCAGATTCAAAATACAGGTCATGCAGATACATATGCGCAGCCGGCGTTTCACCTGCAACCATGGCACCGGTCATACGGAAAAGTACCGCTGTACTGTATACAAATGACGCCCCGCTTCCAAGTGCAACAAGAGTATCCATATTCGGAGCACCATGAACAAGGCTTTTAAATCCCCCGGCAAAAAAACGCTGGTTTATAATCATGATGATAATCGTTAAAAGCAGTTCATATAATCCGATTGCAAGCGGATTCATGCTGAATACAGCTGGCAGCGGCCATTTCCACATCATGTGCCCCATCGAGACATACATGAGCGGAGCCAGCAGACACAGTGAAGTAATAAGTATTTTTACAAGACGGGGAGTTTCATGATCTTCAAGAGCTTCTCTTTCTGCTGCCCGTCTTTCTTTTCCGCCTGGTGAAGACTGACTGCTGCCGGTATCTTCTGGTACAGCTCCGTATCCGGCTTTGTCAACCGCTGCACATATTGATTCTTCCGTAGCAGGAGATGAAAATTCTACACCCATAGAATTCGTAAGCAGGCTGACAGATACATTTTTTACACCGGGTACGGCTGCAACAGCCTTTTCAACGTGAGCGCTGCATGCAGCACATGTCATGCCGGTAACAGAAAACTTTGTTGGACTCATTATATGTGCCTCCTATTTCAGTTTTTTAATCAGATCAAGCGCCTCTTCTAGAATCTGTGTATTGTCCTTTTTAATTTCTTCCACAACGCACGTTTCCAGATGATTCTGAAGAACCATATAGCCGAAACTCTGCAGAGCACTCTCTACTGCAGCAACCTGCGTAAGCACATCTCCGCAGTACCGGTTGTCGTCAAGCATGGTCTTTATACCATTAAGCTGACCTATCATGCGGTTCAGTCTGTTCTGCAGCTGTTTAACCGTTTGTTCATTACGAGCAGTGTGTTTATAATGGCAGATAGGACAGTTTCCACTGTCTGACTGCGGCTTTCTTTCGACGTCGTCTTCTTTCATTATATCCGTCCATAAACGTAATACCCCGGAGAGGTATACTACGTTACACAGAATATAATACCCCTATAGGGTATACGTCAAGCATATAAAAAAAGCACTTTCTACAAAGTGCTTTTGAAAAATCACCAAACCTCGACGCAAGCGAGGTTTGGTGTTCTCTAAAGGTATTGCAGTCGGAATTTAATACCCCTCATACGCCCCAAGGGGCGGGGTATTAAACCCTCTGCACGAATAAAGTGAAAATACGCAGATTTTTTAATCTTCTTTAGAAAAATGAGTATATTCAGCGGACTTTTTCTACATAGAGATATAATGAAACGTACGTATTGCCACCGTAGAGAGCAATATCCTCTGGCTGCAGTAAACATACCCACATTGAATCTTGAAGTATATACCCGTTCAATACTGTATTGTCAGTTATCGCCGCAGCAAGAGCCTGTTCTGCCTGATCTGCATTTTTACCTGACGCACAGACAATCCGTAACTTTTTTCCTTCATATTCAGGGCATGCAGTCTGTACAGCCGCAACGCCTCCCCGGAAATACGGCTCAACCCATACCGGAAGTTCTCTTCCAAATCCCCTGTACTCCCAGTCACTGAAAATTTCTTCCGTCGGAGACAATTTTTCTTCTGCCGGTGTTTGTAATTCCGGCAGCTGTGACGTAGCTGCGCATGATACCATAAAAAGTGCGGCACATATAGATATTGTAAAAAATAAAAACTTATGCATTTTGTCTTTTCACTGTAAATTTCCCGATTTCATCTGAAATTTTCTGCAGATTATCTTTATTTGCAGACGATGCAGTTTTCACCTCCTGTACCGATTTTATGATAGTCAGGGCCCCCTGTGCCATCTCGTTGACGGCGCTGCTGATTTCCTCCGTCACTGTAGAAAGTACCCCCATCTCTGATGAAACCTGCTTTCCACCTGTTGTAAGTTCCTCTGAACCGGTCTGGACAGTATTTGTTGTTTCTTTTATCACCTGAATAGATTCAAGAACCTGAGTGCTGCCTTCTGTCTGTTCCTGCATCGCATTCATAACGACCTGTTCCTGATTTTTTACTGTATCGGCAAGTCCAAAAATAATATCGAACTGATTTTTAACCTGCATTGTTCCTTCCGAAACATTTGTAATTGCACTCTGTAGTTCCTGAAGTTGTCCGCTGATAACTTTTCCCTGAGTATCAGACTGTTCCGCCAGTTTTCGTATTTCGTCTGAAACGACTGCAAATCCTTTCCCGGCCTCTCCAGCATGCGCAGCCTCAATTGCCGCATTCATTGCAAGCAAATTAGTCTGTTCTGCAATACTCTGGATTATATTACTTGCTTCAAACAGTCCTGCAGATTTTTCAAGAATTGTTTCTGCCTGCTCTACAGATTGTTCAACCTTTCTGCGTCCGTTCTCTGATTCAGCGCTGAGATTATTAACTGAATCAGCATTTTTCCTGAGGATTTCAGTAACTGACCGGATATTTGCAACCATTTCCTCAACAGCAGACGACGAAGTGGTTACACCATCTGTTTCTTTTTCAATGCTGCCGCTCAGACCTTCAATACGCTTTACCATGCCTGCTGCTGTAGCCTGTGCTTCTTCAACACCTGCCGCCTGATTGACAATCTTTGTTTTTATTGAATCAATGTTAGAAACAATCTGCGTTATACTTGATGACGTCTCGGTCATATTGTCCGATAAATCTTCGGCAGAGCCGGTAGAAATCGCAACAGAATCGGTTATCGCGAGCAGAAGTTCCTGCGTTATTCTATAAAACTGATTTAAATCGTTAATAAGCAGACCGAATTCATCTCTGCTGCGCACACGAAGATATTCCTGTGTATAATCGCGCTTTGCAAGTTTTGTCGTAAATTCGTTGATATCTTTTATCCGGATATTGATTCCCCGTATAAGAAGATATGCATCAGATACTGCCATAATGCCTGCACAAACTGCAATAGGAAGCATTTTCGTAACAAGCAGCGTCCAGACAGCAAGACCGGAATTCGCAGAAACAAACAAAGGAGAAATTGTACTGAACAAAAGACCGGCACAACTGAAAAAAGTAACGAGAGTGTTGCGGACTACAAGCGGAAGCGATTTGTATTCACGGCTGAACGGCAGTTTATAAATATGTTCTTCCAGTGTCTGCATATAAATAATATACGGAAACAGGGCAAACAGAAACGTATTTCCAACGGCCGTAAAAAACAAGACGGACAGATCATATGAAACCCCGCGGATTCTGCATCCAGATATAATAAACAGAAGGGAGAGTATCCCATTTAAAAGTCCGTAAAGCATATGAAACATTTCAAACCGTTTCACCAGCATATTCATAGCATGGGCGGACTCCTCCGATCCGTCAAACCGATACAGCTTTTTTATGCAGTACAGATAAAAAACAACAGGCAGTATGACAGGAAAAACGAGCAGCCCAATAATGACTGCAGGCGTTGTACAGACAGCAATAAAATCACCCAGTGAAAATTCATTGATGAATACAAGAATCGGACCCAGCACCAGAACAGGAAAAATACAGACTATAAAGTAAAAAACTGTCATTCTTTTAGGGAAAGACGGAATTACTCTGTTTTCTCCGGCAGCAACATCATTCATATAAAACACTCCCGAAACATAGTAACATACAATTCTGCTTACGCAGCATGTTACTTCTAACTTTTTGGTTATACAACGTCAGCTGATATATCAGCTGTTTCAGCTGACTCTTGATGAATACTGTATATATAGCATGATTATATAAAAAAGCCTGTTTTTCGTCATCCCAGCAGCATACGGTCGTTAGCAGTAGCATCTCCACCGGCCGTACCGAATTTCCGCAGCAGATCCTCAACTTTCAGATTTTTTTTCTCTTCCCCGCGAACATCGTAGATGATACTACCCTCATCCATCATAATAAGACGGTTCCCGTAACGGATGGCATCCTTCATATTATGAGTGACCATAAACGTTGTCAGATGATCGGCATTAACGAACTGTTCCGTAAGTTCCAGTACTTTTTTTGCAGTTTTAGGATCAAGTGCAGCCGTGTGCTCGTCCAGCAGAAGCAGATTCGGTTTCTGAAGTGTTGCCATAAGAAGAGTCAGCGCCTGTCTCTGTCCACCGGAAAGGAGCCCTGCCTTGCCTGCCATCCGGTCTTCAAGCCCCAGATCAAGCAGTGCAAGCTTTTCTTTGTACAACCTGCGTTCAGCCGGTTGAATTCCCCACGCAAGCCCACGGCGTCTGCCGCGCCGCATGGCCATAGCAAGGTTCTCCTCAATCTGCATATTCGATGCAGTTCCCATCATCGGATCCTGAAAAACACGTCCCAGATACTTAGCACGTACGTACTCCGGCTTTCCCGTCAGATCCATTCCGTCAAGAACGATGGAACCGGTATCAGTATAATGTACACCGGCTATAAGATTTAAAAGCGTTGATTTACCGGCACCGTTTCCACCTATGACTGTAACAAAATCACCGTCCTGCAGTTCAAGATTTATATTCCTTAAAGCAACTTTCTCGGTAATCGTTCCAGGATTGAATGTCTTTGATATATTGAATAATTTCAGCATAGCATTTCCCCTTAGTTCTGAGTTACGTCGTGAGTACCATCTTCATCAACAGGCGTCTCGGCATCGGTAAGCAGAACGCCGGGAATAGCCGATCGTCTGCGGCGTGCGGCCTGTTCCTTAAGCACCGGTACTGAAAGTGCTACTGCAACAATAATCGCCGTAAACAATTTTAAATCCGTAGATTTAAGTCCAAGCTGCAGGACTATTGCAATGATGATGCGGTAAATAATCGAACCAAGCACAACGGAAATCAGCGTATACCAGAAACCGAAATGTTTTCCCAGAACGACTTCCCCGATGATAATCGACGCAAGCCCGATAACGATAGTCCCGGTTCCCATACCTACGTCGGCGTATCCCTGGCTCTGTGCAACAAGCGCACCGGAAAGCGCAACAAGTCCGTTGGAAAGCATGAGACCCAGGATTTTCATCGTATCCGTATTCACCCCGAGTGCACGTACCATATATTCGTTGTTTCCCGTTGCACGTACAGCACTGCCCAGCTCTGTACCGAAAAACCAGTACATAAGCATGACAATCACCGAAACAAAAATTATACCAACAAAGAGCGATGCAATTGTCGTATTTACATTGAAATGTTCTGTAAAAAACGACATAACAGTCTTTACTCCCAGCAGCGGAGTATTTGCCTTTCCCATAATACGGATATTAATCGAATAAAGTGCTATCATCGTAAGAATACTCGCAAGCAGTACGTGAATTTTGATTTTTGTATGCATAAGCCCTGTTGCAAGCCCCGTCAGCATTCCAACTAAAAAAGCAATAAGAAGCGACAGCATCGGATTCATTCCGTGTACGATCAGCACACCAGTAACAGCGCCTCCCGTTGCAAAGCTGCCGTCGACCGTAAGGTCAGCTATATCAAGTATTCTGAATGTAAGATAAACGCCGAGCGTCATAATTCCCCAGAGTATCCCCTGAGAAACGGCACCCTGCATGGCAAGAAAAAGCCCCATTTTGTTACTCCAACAATAAATTTGTTTAATTATATTGATTCTACCCGAACGTGAGAAGGTATTTGAACAAAAAAAGAAAGAGGCCTCCCTGTAAATTCTGCTTACAAGGCGGCCTCTTTCTTCTTTCTGTATAACCGGAAAGGATTACTTCAGGTCAGAAGGGAGTGTAATACCAAGTTTAGCAACAGTATCCTGGTTTACGCTGAGTGTACAGTTTGCAAGATACTGAATCGGCATGTCAGCCGGTTTTTTCCCGTTCTTAAGAATATCTACAGCCATTGCAGCTGTCTGCTTTCCGAGTTCATAATAGTCAATGCCGTATGTTGCAAGCGCCCCCGATTTTACCATCCCGTCCTCGCCGACGATAGTCGGAATCTTGTTGTCATTTGCAACCTGAGCAACAGTTGCCATACCGGCTGCGATCATGTTGTCTGTAGGCGCATAGATTGCATCAACTTTACCCACAAGGCTCTGAGTCACCTGCTGGATTTCATTTGAATTGGAAACGGTCGCATCTATATATTTCAGACCAATCTTATCACATTCTGCTTTTGCAAGATTAATCTGAAAAATACTGTTTTGTTCACTTGAGCAATAAACGAGGCCGACGGTCTTTGCTTCCGGTACGATTTTTTTAAGGAGATCAATCTGTGCGGCACACGGTGTAAGATCCGACGTTCCTGAAACGTTTGTTCCGGGAGCTGCATTTGATTTTACCAGTTTTGCACTTTGAGGATCAGTAACGGCAGTAACAAGAATCGGAATATCTTTTGTCAGATTGGCAACGGCCTGAGCAGCAGGTGTCGCAATAGCAAGAATAAGATCGTCGCGGTCGTTGACGAATTTCTGCGCAATAGTCACACAATTTGCCTGCTCGCCCTGTGCATTCTGATAATCGACAGCGATGTTCTGTCCGTCAACATATCCAGCAGCTGCAAGTCCGTCAACAAATCCTTTGTATGCACCGTCAAGTGCAGGATGTTCGACAAGCTGAACAATACCGATTTTTATCTTTTTGTCAGCCTTCTTTCCGCTGCAGCCTGTCATGCCTAATATAAGACCGGATGCTGCAATCATTACCAGAGTAATTTTTTTCATAATTTTCTCCTGAAAAAGAACCCTTCGAGTATCCCCTGCGCTGTAATTACTGCGCTTTTCGCTGATTCTTACTATAAATACATAATCATACTGACAGAAAAAACATTGGTCAATATACTGGTCATCCGTAACCTTTCTACCTCCGATACTGTTCTAACTAAAACAGACGGTATTACTAAAACAGAACAAACAACAGGAAAAGACCTGCTGTATCACGATTCGTCCGTTATAAAAGTAGCAGCCCTTTGTAACGGACCGTTTCTGAGTCTTGTTTTTTTATCGACCGGATTGTACACTGGAGTATATGAAAAAGCGTGTATTTATTATTACAGCCCCGGTTTTATTTGCTGCGGCAGTTGTTCTTCTGTTCCCGTCCTGTGGTACCGTAGAAGCAATCCCCAACGATCTTTCCGCAGCACAGCTTATCCAGCTCGGTCAGGATGCATACGGAAATGCGCAGTACAAAAATGCTGAAACATATTACCGGACAGTCATCAGCCGCTATGGTATGGATAATTCCATTTATATTGAAGCCAGATATGAACTCGGCCATCTGTATATAAAGGAAAAGAGATACGATGACGCATACAGTTCTCTTAAAGAAATTATTGATTTATATGCATCAACAACTCCGGGAACATTACCGGGTGCGTTCAATAAACTCGCTCAGATAGAAATGGCAAAAATTCCTTCAAACAAGCTGCCTGAAACAGAAGAAGCAGCTGTAAAACAGGCTCCTCAGAAAACCAATAATTAATCAGAAACGTCTGCAGAAGTCAGACAGGCTTTCAAATGACACGCTGATCAATTTTTCTCAGCGGCCCCGCCGGCTTTTATCATCAGGCAGTATAATTGCATCTATTGTAATACCTTTTCCGGCGGCAAGCTGCTGAACAAGGGCTTTTGTATATTTCTTTGTTCCTCTCGGAGTCGGATGGGGGCCAGCATCCCCTATGAGTATAATTTTGCGGACTGCATCAGCATCCCAGTCGTAAAATGAGAGAGCGCCGTATAATCCTTCGTACACGGCTTCAGGAATGTCGCCGCCTTCTGTACCAATAATCGTAAATCCGTTAAGGTTTTTTTTAAATTCATCAATATTCCGCGTAAAATCATAAAATTTAACAGGTATGTTCTTATAGTTATATCCGCTCTCGCCATAATCACGATACAACAGCAATCCAAGTCTTATACTTCCGAATGATTTTAAATCGGCTACAAGACGAGGCACCCATTCCTTCCGAAGCTTAGCAATATCGTCTTTCATACTGCCTGTTGTATCGATTGCAAATACCACATCAGCTTTTGTTTTCGGGTCTATTTTATTGATAGACGTCATTATGTCGTCGACAAGCGTATCCGGACCCTTTGAATAAATCATAAAATCAGAAATTTCATGAAATTTTTCGCTTGCATCAGGATTGTAGTCGTCGGTAAGTACAGGTACTTCCTTTATATCAGGCACTTCCGGTGCAACCGGTACGGGTTCCGGTTTTCTACCAAGATCAAACATGAAGGGATTATCACTGAATGCGCCGCGATAATCAGCATATTTTTCCGCAAATGCCCTGATATTTATGAATGTTCCGCGGCCAATTGTCACCGTCCCGTTCCGTGACCATGAATAACCGTATACGATTTCGGAAGGAATATAGATGTGAAAACTTTTCCCGAATACCGGATCGTCCTCGGCCGTAGAATCAACCAGACTGAATTTTGCACCCGCAGAATCAAGCAGTTTCCCGTTAAGAAACCGCTTCTCGTCTCCGTTTACTTTATTCCATTCTGTTGCACGGTATGCATAGTTGTCTGCCTTTCCGTCCGGGTCTTTAGTCGTTTCGGTAAGCAGGACAGATTCTATTCCGGATTTCTTACGCACGTACAGATCAAACCCTGTCTTTGTGCCAAATCCCGAACTGTCGGACTGTTCAATACGAACATCAGAGGAACGGATAAGCAGCGGCTCCTCAGCCGGCGCACAAACAAGATTAAAAACTGATAAAACCGTAACAAACAGAATTTGCTTTCTCATATATATATTGTCGGCAGATTATCAATATAAATAAAAAAATGATTACAGTCTAATTGAAAAAGGTTCAACATATGATATAATAAAAGGTACTGTGATTACAAATTCTTCGAGTGCGGGAAAAGATTTTACTCCTATAGATATCAGTCAGTTCTATGACGACGATACCAAAGTGGAAAGGAACGAAAGCCAGAACGGTATTGTCATCCTTACACCGAAGCAGAAAAACCTCGTCGATGAACTGCTTGTCCGCATGCGTGAAGTTGATGCAGAACGTGTAGATATAATCACTGAACGGATGAAGGACCTGGAGCACCTGGCAGCATCCGTAGCCCGCTTTCCTTCCCTTCTTGAACGTCATGACCTGGCAGGAGGGATACGTACTCCGCAGTCGCTTATTGATTCGCTTATTCAACACCAGGATGAAGGGGACACAACGCTCCAGCTTCCCTCAAAGGCAATTCTCGGTAAAGGTTTTCTTGTTGCAAAAATACATACGTTTTCATCGCTTTCAAAGCAAAGCAAACGTATCAAAGCGCCGGACAGTCTCACGCAGGATTTCCAAATGGAGACTATTACCATGATGTTTTCCATACTTGCAGAAGATGTATATCTGAATCTTATCAGGGACAGTTCGCAGCCTATGGAATTCCGCCGCCAGTGGGCACTTTCTCTTTTGCTGCTCTGGGAATACCGTAACGACCAGACAATTGCAAACGTTGCACCTGTGCTCCAGACCGTATGGACTGCACGCCGCAGGCTTGCACCTGCATTCGGTACAATGATGGGAACAAGCGAATTACTGCTCTTCTCGATCCAGATGGACGAACAGTGGATTCAATTTATAAAACAAAAACTCGGGGAAAAAGGAGTCTCGCAGGCAATGGAAGAATTTCTTTTCGGCATTTCTTTCGAGCAAATTCAGGAACTGAGGTCAATACTAAAAACAAAAGGCATTTCGGCAATTGGTAGAGACGAAGTGTCGAACTTTCTTGGAGAACATGTAAAAACCGACGCAGGACTCGATTACAGAGACTTTTATTCGCTGTATACTGTCCGGCGTGACAATGCAAGGGCAAGGGAACGCATGAATCTTCCCGGACCACACAAGACATTGGAAGACTATTTTATCCAATACGTCACAGAAAAAAACAAGGAGAAACAGGACCATGACTCATTCGCAAAATACTGAAAACAAAAGAGAGAAACGTGTACCGTACCATTTTGGAGAGAAACTCCGCATGGTACGTGAGCATAAAGGTCTCACTCTTAAAATCGTAGCGGATAAAGCCGGTGTAAGTGAAAGTCTTGTCTCGCAGATTGAACGCAACCGCGTTTCACCTGCTATAGACACACTGCTTGCACTTGCAGACGCGCTTGACATCAATCTGGAATTTCTATTCGAGGAATACCGCCGGGAGCGTCCTGTTCAGATTATCCGCGCAGATGAACGGCGGACACTTGCAGAAGACGACGTGATGTATGAAGAACTCGCAAAACCGGATGAATCAGAAAAAGAAAACTCCTTTGAAGCATATGTGATAAAAATTCCGGCCGGTTCGCATACGCACCGCGGTTCATACGGTCATATAGGGAGTGAACTCGGAATCATCACAAAAGGTACAGCTCTGCTTAAATATGAAAAAAAAGAATATGCACTTGCTGCCGGCGACAGTGTATCTTTTCCTGCAGGCACCCCTCACACTCTTGAAAACAATTCAAAAGACCTTGTAGAAGCCATCTGGATAGTAACCCCTCCGCAGAGATTTATCCAGTAGAATAATTCCCCCTCTTTTACCAGGCAGGCGCGTCCCCGACGCAAATGCGTCCTTCCCCATATCCCGATTTTGAACGCATTTGCATCGTTAGAAAAGTACATGGATGTACTTTTCTAACGCTTGATCAACTCCCCTCTTTTATGCTATTCTTAAAATTCATACGGAGTTCCGGCGAAAGGAGGTGAATAACGATGGCAAGCATAACAGTTGATGATTCAGAGAATCTTGAAAAAGCAATTAAACGTTTTAAAAGAATGGTCGAAAAGGAAGGTATTATCCGCGAATTCAAAAAACGCGAATATTACGAAAAGCCGTCTACAATCCTGAACCGCAAAAACAAGACACTACAGCGCAAACTGATGAAAAAAACTCATCAGCGTCACGAAACAAAATCAGCATACTAACTATTCTGATAAAAAAGGTCCCCTGATAACTTGATGTTTTAGGGGATCTTTTCCAACCACAGTCTTTATACAAACATTGACGAATGAATGCTAATAAACTATTATCTACAGTATGGGAATTGCTACCAATCAGCAGATCAGCAACTATTATGATTTCTATCGTGAGAAAGAAATCATATTCTCAAAAGACATATTGCGGTCGTTACGTATAGATCCGCGTCAAATATATATAAAATGCAACGGAGCACAATGGCCGTGTATTATTAACTCAACATCATTTCAGATGGCAAAAATAATTCTTGGAACTAAAGGCGGTGCATTTGCCCAGATAACAAAAAAAGATTCTCCGCCGGTAAGCCTCCGTTTCTGTTTCATAGAACCGGACAACGAGCCGTTAAGTTTCTTCATTGCAGGAAAGGTAAGTGAAGTAACGCCATATATGAATTCACAGGAACTTGCAATTATTACGCTTACGTATACACAGCGGCCTCCGGATGATTTGATTCTGAAACTTGGGACTCTTATTGAAGCAAATATTAATTTTGTACAGCGGAAGGAAGAACGCATTATTATAAATGGAGATTCCAAACATAAACTTAATATAGAACGGGAAGAATCCATTATATATATCCAGAATGTTCCGCGGCGGTGCATTCTTCGCGATTTGTCTTTTTCCGGTGCAAAAGTTATTCTGCTCGGATTGTCAAAATTTATATGTGACAAAGACGCAATACTCCGTATCCAGTTCAGCGATCCTATCGAAACTGTTGATATAAAAGGAACAGTAATAAATGCGGATGTAATTGAAGGACGGCAGGATATTGTTGCAGCCTCCATCAAATTCGACGAAAATCAGGTGCCCCTGTCATATAAAATTCATATCAATAATTATGTGACTCTGAACAGAAAAAGCTTTCTTGAAGCCCAGGCAAAAAAAGAAGAAACGACACAGACAGTTAATGGCACCCCCGCAGCAGGCCTCTCTAAAAATACGGAACAAAACTTACAAAAACCAACAGCAAAAAAATCAGATATTACAGCAGATGCCGGGAACGTAAAAGCAGAACAAGTTCAGGGCATGCCGGAACAGGAAGTTCCTTTTCAGCCTGTCAAAACACAACAGACTAAAAACAAAATCGCTGCTAACAAGGAAAACAAGGAAACACAATGAATCCATCAAGCCCACTTGACACTATTTATTATATTCAACTGCCTGAAAATTTTCAGTTGTCACGAAATGCCATGCACATTGATCCCTCAATTCCCTTCCCTGTTCAGAAAAAGGACAAAGATGCACCGGGTACATTCGATCCCGGAGAATTGACACAGGAACAGATTCTTGCAGGTATTCTCACGGTACTTGCATACGACCAGCAGAACGAACATACAGGATACTATCGGTCAATACTCAAAGAAGCCCGTCCAGAAATAAAAAAGGAACTTTCAGAAGCTGCCATTCTGAAAGCCAAAAATGAAGATTATGACATCGCCGAAGAAATATTTGCAGCATTGCGCGGATTCGATCCGGACGATATGGTTAATGTTCTTAACACTGCTCTTTTTCTTGACGAGCGGGCAAACTCATACCGTCGTTCCGGTCTTAATGAAGATGCAGACGCATACGATCATGACGCGCTCGAATACTATAAACAGGCTATGGAGGCAGACCCCGCGATTCCTGATGCATTTTTCAATGCAGGTTTCTTCTATCTAAAACAGCATAATTTTCATGACGCAAAAGACTGTTTCGAAACATACCTTGCGCTTACCTGCGATATCAAAGATGAAGAACTTGGAGAAAACGGTATTTATAAGAAGGAGCGGTCTCAGGAAATTTTAGACAATATCAAAAACCAGAACATGGACGATGAACATTTTAAAGCCGCATATGAATATATTTCGTCGGGACAGGAAGAAAAAGGACTTGATGAAATCAAAATATTTATAAAATCAAATCCCCGTGTATGGAACGCATGGTTTATGCTCGGATGGGGATTACGGCGTCTTGAACGTTATCCAGATGCAAAACAGGCATTTCTTGAAGCACTTAACTGTCCGGGTGGCGATCATAATTCAGACACATACAACGAACTGGCGATCTGTTTTATGGAAGAAAAAAATTTCAAAGAAGCAAAGAAATGTCTTGAAAACGCTCTTTCACTGGAACCCGAGAGTACCAAGATTATGTCTAATCTTGGCTTTCTTGCCCAAAAAGAAGGAAACATAGAAGATGCGCAGAAATATTTTACATCTGCGCTTGCATATGATCCCAATGATAAGATAGCAAAAGCTGAACTTGAAAAAATGGAAAAGCAGTCCTAGTAACATGCTGATTGCATTAAAGTGATTTAATCAGTGTTTCCTGCGGCAGCGTAACCACGTCCCTGTTAATACTGATGGGAATTCCAGTACAGTATCAGATATATACATACTGCGGAATATTTACCGCCCTATCTGCGTTCCGACGAACTTCCGGTCATCAAGAATACTACGGATATTTGAAATATTTTTACCTGCAGCGCAGACTACCGTAAGATTAAGCTGCTCGGCTTTTTTGCTGGCAATCGGATCGAACGGAGTATTTTTCCCCGGAGTCCAGTCATCACCTACCATTTTCCGGAAATCCTTCCAGCTGATTGTATCAAGCGGCTTTGCATCAGGATTTCTGCGGGGATCATCTGTATATACTTTTTCGATATTTGAAAGATTAACGACTGTATCTGCCTGAAATTTTTCTGCAAGGAGTACGGCGTCGTTATCAGTTGAAAACCCCGGCTTCCATCCGGCCGCAACAAGAATTTTTCCGGTAAACCGGATATCTGCAGTAGGATCGCAGACAACATCATCAGTACAAAGATTTCCGCAGCATGCTTTCAGAAGCTGTGCATTAAGTCGCGTTGCCATTATACCAATCCAGTCGGCCGCACTGTCGTCCGCTTCGCAACCGTTTTTTTCTGCAGCAACAGCCTCTTTATATGCCTGTTGATATATACGGGCAGGAGCACCGCCGCCTGAAACAAATATGAGACGTCTGTCACTACCGCAGGAAAGCCACGCGCGTGACATTGCCACAAATTCAGAGAGAAAAACTGTATCGGGTTTATCAGGTGCAATGATAGAACCACCGACAGATAAAATTTTCGTAATCATAATATCTCCTGATTTTAATAAATTCCCAGAACGACCGGATCAGCCCAGAAAGAACTGTACCTAAGTGTACTATGTGAAGATTCTTCCCAGATAGACTGCAGTGCATAACTGCGCGGACGCTGGACAATTTTCGAATTTCCTGCCCCCGGCTTAATTTCTTTCCAGCCGCGGGAAAATGTTATATGCTGTGAATCAAGACTGCCAAAATAATATTCCCGTGCATTTCCTGTTTCCGTCCAGCTTTTGTATGACAAGCCTGCTCCCAATGCGGGATCAACAGGTATCCAGCCGACACCGCAGATATAAAATTCACTCCACCAGTGATTTTTTGTTTTCATATCGCGGTCAACAAGTACGCCGCTGTCAGGAAGGGCCGGAATTCCGGAAGCGCGCAGCAATGCCGTATAAATAACGGCAAAGTCGTATGCATCGCCCCTTTTCTTTTTTATAAGATCAAGAGCCGGAGCAGAATCGGATTTCACTGTCTGAAGCGAATAATTATCAAGCATATAGTCATAAACACGTCTTGCCTTTTTGTACGGATTCATCTCTTTCCCGGTAATTTTTTTTGCCAGACTGATAATTTCAGAATCACCCGCAGGGACGCATTTGTCGGCCCGGATTGCCGCTGTATAGAGCATATTATTCATGTTGGCATATGACGTGACAAGTTCCGGTTTTACCGTTGTATTGATTTCGTAGACTGAAATAACAAAATTTTCACTGAACGGCTTCTTAGTAAATACTGCATTTTTTTCTGTCTGCAGCTGATGAATCACGGTATTCTGATAATCAGCAATCGCCGGTTCCGGAGTACATTCAGTCATTTCTACAAGCGGCTGTGACGATAAACAGGAAGGACGCGGAAAATACATCTTGATTGTCGCTGATTTATCAGGTACTACATCGGATATATTTGCAGCAAGCTGAAGCAGATAGGTTCGTCTGGAAAGAAATCGTTTCCCTCCGGCTTTTGATTCAATTGTAATTTTCTGCAAAGAAGAATCACCTTTGGGCGTTTCCACATATATCATTCCCGATGTTGCCCCGTCCGGAATACGGACGCGGATTTCTGTATCGCTCCAGTACTCATAATCAAAATCAGTTTTATTTGCCGGTATATGATCCGCTCTCAGAGCACTAAGACTTGTATTACTGAACGGGAGAGCCGTAGTTGCAGGATTCGTCGTATCGTCACGGACTGTTGCAAAATATACTCCGCAGTCATTGTGCATATTTCCAAAATTACTACCGGAAATAACAAGGAGATCTCCGATTCTGAACGTGTCACCGGACAGTGTAGTTATGACAGGCAGCGACGTCTGAGGGTTCGGCGGAACCGCAACCGGAATATCACGTTCATTTGCAAAAAAAGAAGGTTTTGAACGGGCCGTATCAGTTCCTACAACAACAAGCCCATCCTGAACATTTGGAGGAAGTATAACTTTTATCTCTTTATCATTCCACGCAATATATGAACTTGCCGTCAGCCTGGAACCGCCGAATTCAACATAACCGGGACCGCGGGCAGTCCCGAAATTCCTGCCTGTAATGATAACAATGTCACCAGGGGAACCTATCGGAGGATTTACATTATCTATAGAAGGAATACGTTTAAGCTTATAACTTATAAAAAAAACACTTACCAGAATGAGTGCAACAGCAGCAAAAAAGCACAGTGTTCTGAAAAGCGGAGATTTTCTGAAAAAATAATTAAACTTTCCGGAAGAATTCACTTTACAGTATCCGCCAGTTCTTCTGCAGGGAATTCTATTTCTGTCGAAAGAGGGGGTGTTGTAATACCCGGTATTGTAATTCTGATAGTAATGGTCCGATTGCTGCCAAAATCGGGACGAAACACATCAACATCGTTAAGCTGAGGATCTATTGTTTCATGAGTACGAGGTTCCTGAATAAACGGCCCGTTATAATCGGTATTTGTTCCGGCCGGGACAATTCCGGTATGCTGCTGAGACTGCCTGGATGCAGCAGGCCCAAGCATTTCATGTCTGATATTACCGTTGATGATTATATTATTTCTTGCAAACGCAATGATTTTTTGCCGCGTAATCGGTGTTATCTGTGCTGTTTGCGTTTCAGATGGGCCTCTGCCTGCACGAACAGGGAGAAGAACTGCAAGAACGACAGCGGCAGCGGCGGCCGGAATAATATATTTGAACTGCTCTGCAGGAAATTTCAAAACTTTTTTTGTAACCTTACTGTAACTCATACGAGACTGCAGGCGGTTCCAGCTCTGTTCAAGGTAATGGCTGTCCGGAGTAACACATAAAGCATCAGAATGAAGAATTTCATGAACAGCACGGAGTTTAGCAAGTTCTGCCGCACATTTCGGGCATACTTTGATGTGTGCTTCATACTCTCTGACATATGCTGCGGGGAGTTCGTTGTCGAGATATATTGAATGGATATCTTTACTGGGGCAGGTAGACATCATCTTCTCCTAATAGTTTTGCCAGTTGTTCACGAGCGCGGAATACACGAACCTTCACGTTTCCCTCCGTAATACCGAGCGTTTTTCCGATTTCCTTGTAATTAAGGTCACCGTATTCACGCAGAAGAAGAACTTCACGGAGATTTTTCGGCAGCATATTGAGCGCATCGCGGGCCTTTTTTATCGACTCAGCTTTCAATACATCTGTCTCACCCGATGTCATCGTACGGTGATCCTCATAAAGCGCCTTCTGATAAGCTTTGCGCTCACGGGATTTCCGTTTGACATAGTTGAGCGATGCATTTTTTACCACTCTGATAAGCCAGTATTTCGCGTCGTTAAGTGACGGAAACTGAAGACTTTTCTCGTTTGCCTTGATAAGCGAATCGTGCACAAGGTCTTCTGCGGCTTCTTCGTCGTTCACAACACGGTATGAAATACGGAAAAGAAGCTGCATCGTTGCATCATATATTATTTTGAAATCAGCAGAATTTCCGGCATTCAACGGCCGGTTAATATCAGTCTGATTTCTAACTATAGTAGTAAACACGAAAACTCCTGAAAAGTAACAACAATTTATTATTATAATCTCTTCCAGACAGATCCCTGCGGAGTGTCAGTAATTAAAATGCCCCGGGCAGCCAGCTCGTTACGAATCTTATCCGCTTTTACGAAATCTTTCACTTTTTTTGCTGAAGCACGCTCTTCGACAAGTGCGTCAATCTTCGATGCTTCTTCATCATTTTTATGAGTATCGATACTTGCAACAGTACCTTTTTTCTCATTTAAGGCAGCCGCTTCATCCTCAAGCCGGAGCCCCAGAACACTGTCCATGCAGTGAACAAGTGCAAGAGTCTCTTCCGGTTTAAGACCATTGTCCTTTACAGCAGTCTGCAGCTGGCTCATCGCCTGTGGTGTAGAAAGGTCATTCTCAAGACCGTCTTTAAAAGCTTCAATATATTTTTTTGCGTCCGGTGGAAGAGAAGATATATCTGCTGTTTTCCCTTTTGCTGCATCCATAACCTGTGCAATACGTTTTACGAGTGCCCTGCGTGCATTTTTTGCACCATCCATTGCGTCCCAGCTGAAAAATATCTGACTGCGGTATTGTGCACCAAGCAAAAAGAACCGGTAATCGAGTGCATCATATCCCTTATCTACAAGCGACTGAAGTGTAAGAAAATTTCCTGCAGATTTGGACATCTTGGAACCTTCCCCGCTGTCTGCCGCCTGTTTATCTTTTGCAATGACAAGAAATTCATTATGAAGCCAGTAATTAACCCACTTATGCCCCGTTGCACCTTCCGACTGCGCAATTTCATTCGTGTGATGAATTGGTATGTGGTCTATTCCGCCTGTATGAATATCAAAATGTTCACCAAGATATTTCATACTCATCGCAGAACATTCAATATGCCAGCCGGGATATCCGCGTCCCCACGGACTGTCCCATGTAAGTGCCTGATTTTCAAATTTTGACTTAGTAAACCAGAGTACAAAATCGTATGGATTCCGTTTATTGGAATCTACATCGACGCGGGCTCCTGCTTTCTGGTCGTCAAGATTAAGGTTTGCGAGTTTCCCGTAGTCAGGATAGGTTGAAACATCATAATAGAGATTTCCACCGGACATATAAGTATGACCGTTTGACTCAATACGCTTTATGAGTTCTATCATATCCGGTACATGGTCTGTAGCCCTGCAGACCACATCCGGTTTTTTTATGTTAAGGCGCTCTATGTCATTAAAAAAAGCATCCGTATAAAACTGTGCAATTTCCATGACAGTCTGATGTTTTTCTTTAGCTGTTCTGAGCATTTTGTCTTCGCCTGCATCGCTGTCGCCGGAAAGATGTCCTATATCCGTAATGTTCATAACATGTTTTTTTCTATAACCAAGCCAGGTAAGAGTTCTGTCGAGCGTATCAAGGAACACATATGCACGCAGGTTCCCGATATGGGCATAGTTGTAAACAGTCGGACCGCAGCCGTAAAAACCGACAAAACCGGGTGTAATCGGCACAAAATCCTGCATTTCGCGTCCCATCGTGTTAAATAACCGTAATCCCATATAAGCCTCTCTATCGCAATTTATACTGCGCTGTACTATAATATCTGCATGACCAGCATACGTGAAACAGCTGAAAAATTCAATATATGCGGAAATTTCAAAGGGATTATATGTTTTTCGGAACAGATGGCTCTTCACACAACATTCAAAGTAGGAGGCCCTGCCCAGCTGTATATAAAACCGTCAGACATTCATTCACTCATCTCTGCACTCGCGACACTTAAAAACGACGGTATCCCGTATTTTATTCTGGGCGGTGGCAGCAATATAGTCGTATCGGACAAAGGTTTTGACGGCGCTGTTATTTCGATGGAAGATATCAGCGCGATATCAGCGGACAAAGATTTTGTAAGCTGTGGAGCCGGATCTTCTATGTCAGCCGTTGTAAATTTCTGCATAGAACATGCACTTACAGGACTTGAAACATTCGCAGGCCTTCCGGGAACAGCCGGCGGCGCCCTCTATATGAATGCCCGGTGTTTTAATGTCTCCGTAAGTGACATACTTGCATCAGCAGAATATATCGAGCCGGATTCATTGAAACAGGTTTCCTATACTTTCTCCGGTTCAGACTGGGAGTATAAAAAATCACCGTTCCAGTCGACGGGGCGCATCATTACCAGCGTAGTATTTAAAACAATACAGCTTTCAAAAGCTGCAAAAAACGAAATTGAAACAAAATGCCGGATGTACATTGATGAACGGGTAAAAAAAGGACATTTCCGGTATCCGAGCGCAGGAAGTGTATTTCGTAACAATCACGCTTTCGGTAAACCGTCAGGTAAAATAATAGATGAAGCGGGACTCTGCGGATATCAGATAGGCGGTGCACAAATAGCCCCGTGGCATGGAAATTTCATAATCAACAAAGATAATGCAACAGAAGCAGATATCAAGGCACTGGTGGATTATACTATTAATATAGTAAAGATCAAAACAGGTTTTACATTAGAACCGGAGATTATATTCTGCGGCAGGTCAGATGAAAATGAATTAAAGACACATTTGTTATCTGCCGATAGTAACGATTGACAAAGAACATAGTGGAATCTATATTTTTATTAAGGAATGGTGAACGAATTGCTGCAATTATCATTTGTAAATTTCAGAAAAGGATCCTATCTTGTAGTCGAAGGCAAAGCTGAAAGCGACCGTTTCTTCATCATCCAGAGCGGAAACGTCCGCTGTTATAAAGCAAATGATATTCCAGAAGGAGTTCCTAAATTGCTGGGACCGGGAGATTTTGTCGGCGTAATTCCCTGTATGTCCGGACATTCACAAATTGAAACCGTCATCGCAACGACAGACGTTACCGGGATTTCTGTCCGCAGGGACCAGTATTCTGAACTCATCATGCGCAATACGCCTGTAGCTATGAAAATCATCCGGACATTTGCAAACCGTATGCGGTCAATGAACGAAACACTTACAAAGCTTACACTTAACAATGTTGTTGCAGATACTCCCGAACAGATGTTTTATGTAGCCGACTATTATGATAAAGCAGGCAATTCCGATATAGCAGTCTATGCATATTATCAGTATTTAAAAGCATGCCCTCACGGAAGCAATTTCGACAAGGCAAAATCCCGGTTTGTCTCCCTAAAACCGATCACACATGCTGTTTATTTTGAATCAACTCCTGACCTGCTCCGCACTTACCCGAAAGATACCATGATTTTTTCAGAAAGTCAGAATGGTCCTGATATGTTCATCATTCAGGATGGTCAGGTAAAAATCTCAAAAGTCGTGAACGAAAACGAAGTTACACTTGCCATGCTCAAAAAGGGAGATATGTTCGGAGAAATGGCCCTGCTAGAGAACAAACCGCGGTCTGCCAGTGCAGTTGCACATGAACAATGCAGGCTTATGGTTGTAAACCGCCAGAACTTCAATCAAATGGTTTCGACACAGCCGCAGCTGATCGCACGACTTACGACAACACTTGCAGACCGTCTCTGGTCAATGTATCGTCAACTTGACAATGCGAGCCTTGGGGATCCGTTGCAGCGGCTTATCGATATGCTTGCTCTTCAGATCGAAAAAGCAAAAATCAATCTTGCACCGAACGTACAGTTTCAAACTGATCTGACCGTCTATGATCTTGCAAATATGTGCGGTATTCCAAAAGAACTTCAGGCGGAAGGTCTTTATAAACTGGAGTCAGACTCACATATAAAGATTTTAAACGACAAAATAATGGTACCTGATTGTCTGGAACTCGTAAAGCAGGCTGCTTTTTACCGCAAGCAGAATAATGCTTAATACGGAATCTTTATGAAAAAAAATATTGTGACTGCACTTTTTTTTTGTCTGACGCTTTTTCCTTTTTTTTCAGAAGGTACCTTAAGTGTTATTCCCGGCGGTTACGGCGGGATTACACTTGGCATGTCACTGGATGAAGTAAAAGATAAACTTATGAAGAACAGCAGTTTCGGCTATCACGGAGACCGCGATGTATCGCTTCTGCCCGGTGAAAACCGCATTCTTATCGAAACGGATTCTGCAGCCGGGCATGTCGACTCGTTTCTTGAAAGATGTTATTTTCAATTTTACAACAACAGATTATACATAATAATCATCAACATAAACACAGAGAAAATCGACCATTACAGCGTCTTCAGTACACTCTGTAAAAAGTACGGCGATCCGGTATCTCTTTCACCGGAAAAATCCGTATGGAAAAACAATGACGTAACCATGAGTCTTGAGCGTCCTCTTTCGCTCAAATATGTCGACAATAAAGTGTTTGCTGAATTGAACAATAAATCGCTTGTCCAAAAGTCGGGGACAGAAATGACACAAGATATGTTTCTGGAAGGTCTGTAATGATTATTTTTCGAAAAAACAGATTCTGTATCTGCTGCTGCGCTATTATGCTTTCTGCTCTGCTGCCGCTCACATCTTGTACAGGAAAATTAAAAACACAGACGCTCATACTCAAAAAAAGCAATGGTACAGCTGTACAAATAACTGCTGAAATGGCACGCACAGAAAAGGAACGCAATAACGGTTACATGCACAGAAAAAATATTCCGGACGGAACGGGTATGCTTTTTCTTTTTGACCGCGATCAGATGCTTTCTTTCTGGATGAAGAATACACCTCATCCGCTTTCTATAGCTTTTATTGATTCACTCGGCCGTATCCGGGATATATTCGACATGACACCGTACAGTCTTGCAAACATCAACAGTACGGTAAATGTACGCTATGCGCTGGAAGTACCTCAGGGATGGTTCTCGCGCTGCGGAATAAAAACCGGCGATGCACTCATTCTGAACTTCGACCCCAAAGCGCAATAATCGTACGTTTTTTTTGTCCTATAAGCAGAAACTTCGTGTATATTTAATGTACGATTATTGTACTGATTCCATTTTTGACAGAATACTGTCAAGTTTTTTCCCGTAATCAGGATCGGATGCCCATGTACCCGACAGCTCGAACACTGTCGGAGCCTTACCTCTGGGTTTTACCCACTTTGCACGCTTGTCTACAAGAGGATTTACCAGATTGTCGGTGTCACCGTATGCATTAAGATGCTGAATGTGTGCACGGACTCCCTCCTGTTCAGTCTTGAACGACTCTCCCGGATGTTCAGCATCGATTGAACCAAGTCCGCAGTAATTATGCATTTCCGGAGTAACAAGACCACCGAAACGAAGAAAACCTGTTTCGAGACACATCTGTGCAAATGCAACGTCGGAGTTAATTCCTTCGTCAAACGCTTCCGATATGTAATACCGTGCAAGCCGTGTCACCACAGCCTTATCAGCATGAGGATTATTCATCATAAAAAAAGTTACAAGCTGTTTTTCTCCCAGTACTGCCCGTCCGGTAAGACTCCGTGAAATCTCCATCTGCTGCACAGGAACAGTACGACATGAAAAAAAGATAACAACGAGGAAAACCCAGGGTAAAATTCTGTAAACTGGTTTCATATATGAATTTTCGGCATAAATAAGTCCCATACATACTTATTTCCGTATTCCATTCCGAAAAAACGCACAAAACAGTTCTTTTTTGAAATATTATAGTATAATGAAAATACTCAATGATAAACCTGACGTCCGTGAACAGGTAATGAAACACGGTTTGAGTTATCCCAGTGATGAAGAACTTGTCATGCTCATTCTGGGAACCGGTACAAAAAACCTGCCGGTACGAAAACTTTCTCATGACGTAGTACGCGCTCTGGGTGAAACAAACACAGAAGATACCGTACGGGTACTTTCTTCCGTAAAAGGAATGGGAACGAGCAGGAGTCTTGCCATTGCAGCCGCTCTGGAACTTGGACGCAGACGCTCCGTTCATCTTCATTCCGTCATCAGGCAACCCGGAGATGTAGTCCCTTTCGTCCGGAATTATTCCGTATTACCGAAAGAGCATTTTATCTGCGTAACGCTTAACGGAGGACATGAGGTATTAAAAATCCGGATAGCATCCGTCGGAACAATGAACCGTACACTTGTCCACCCGCGTGAAATATTTTCCGAAGCTCTCATAGAAAATGCGTCCGCTATGATTGTATGTCACAACCATCCGTCGGGGACCTGTGACCCGTCGGAAGACGACATAGAAACAACACAGACGCTCATAGCAGCATCACAAATCATTGGTATTACACTGCTTGATCATATTATTCTCGACAGAGATTCGTATTTCAGTTTTCTTGAGCACAATTTATTGTTTACTGAAACAGAATAAACGGTTTATATAACTGTCCGACTTTTGTAAATGTTCCGAATACTGTATACTTGAAACAGCATGAGACAAATTCCGTTATTTTTATTTACTTCCGTCTTTTTTCTCATTCCGTTCTTTGCCTTTACACAATCAGGCGGACAGAATGTACTTACGGCAGAGAACAACATATTATCTGATGATAACAAAACGTCAATTACAATACGTACGAATATTCAGGATGCATCAGTCTACCTTAACGGTGAATATCAGGGACGGACACCGTGTACCATTACGGACCTTGGCTCCGGATCGTACAGCCTTACTGTGAAAAAAGACGGATACGAAGAGCGTTCATACCGCATAACGGTAAAAAACGGACAAAGCAGTACGTTCTTTGTAGAACTTGATAAAATTACAGGCTTTGTTCTTCTCTCCGGTATCTCCTCTGACTGTATAATCTATACTGATGGAGACTGGCTTTCTGCAGACAGATTACCGGTCTTTGGCTCGCCCCTGGAACTTGACGAAGGTTTTCATACTATTACCGTACGCAGATTCGGTTATGACGATTATACGACGCAGATATTCGTCGTCCGGCACCTGATTATTCCTGTTCAGATTCAAATGACAAAAGCATCATTCGTACTTTCAGGATTCAGTGCGACGCGCAGACGTTTCAATCCGGCATACACAGGTGCTGTTGGTTCATGTACATTCTCTTTTAAGGTGACTGCACCGGAAACAGGGACACTCTCTATAGTCAATTTAACAGGAACAAATGTCTTTACCTGGCATTTTCCTGAGTTTTCAACATGGGATCAGGGTATATCGTGGAATGGGCGGGATGCATACGGAAACGTACTGCCCGACGGTTCCTACCGTGCAACAATTACTGCCGGTAAATTTACACAGACAGCATACACACAGATCGATCATTCGCTCACATACCATCCTGCCGACGTAACAAAATCAGGTACAGGAATAGGAACGCTGCCGGCCGCATTTATAATGGCAGAAGACACCGCATTTATCGGCACAGAAGTCTCTCCTGTATTCCGTACAGGCGTAACACCGTTTTATGAAGCACCTCTTAATATTTTCTTCGGCATGGCACCTGTTCCCTGGTTTGAGTTTTCCATGAATTTTGAACTGCATGCAGGTATACAGAACGCTCCTCTTTCAGTCGGCGGCGCAGCCAAACTTGGTTCAGCACGACAGATAACCTCCGACACGAAACTCTGTTATGCAGCCGTCATCAGATACGGATATACAAATGAGGTTCCTTTGTACGAACCGTATGGAGCCGACACAGGAAACGGACTGGGCTGTGGTGCAGCAGCAGGATTTGAAAGTACAGCGTATTATGCAGGTATTTCGAGTGAATACCTGTTCGGAACAATGCAGGGAAATCTGAAAATCAACGACAGTATATGGAGAAATGGCATTGGATTTGAATACAGGCCATCGCAGACAGCAACAGTCAAAACATGGTGTGCGATCAACAGTGCCTTCGGTGAAACAACGGGAACAGTGTGGCTGCGTGCGTTCGACATAGGAACAGGTGCAACTCTTCAGCTGGGAAGTTCATCCGTCATGCTGAACATAAAAGGCGATTCAATACTTTATCCGGGCAGTACAAATTATTTTTCAGGTACATTCGGTTTGACGTATCTGTTTTAATTCAGTACTATACAAATATGAAACTTTATTCCCGCAGTCAGCTTATTGCTGTATCGGTTATGGCAGCTGTTGCAGCGATAGCTTTAACATCTTTCATTTTTATAAAATTCAATACAAAAGCACCGGCAGCAGATCTGCATGCTAAAACGCTGCAGATACCGGCTGATGTAAACGATGACGTCGAAGCACAGACTACCTTTCTTGAACAAAACGCCGGACAGCCGTCGGTTCGTTCAGTTTCGGACAATTCCCCATATACTCAGGACGAAATCCAGAACATCAACGTATATGAAGCATGTGCAGAGTCAGTCGTCAATATAAACACACAGGTTACCGGTGTAAACTGGTTTCTTGAGCCCGTTGTGCAGGACGGCGGTTCCGGTTCCGGTTCCATTATAGACAAGCGTGGATACATTGTCACAAACGTGCACGTCATCGAAAACGCCTCAAAAATATACGTCTCACTCTCTGACGGAGCACAATACGAAGCTCAGGTTGTTGGTCAGGATGAAGAAAGCGATCTTGCCGTCATAAAATTCACACCGCCGGCAGGAACTGTACTTAAGACAATCCCCTTCGGCGATTCATCCAAACTCAAGGTCGGACAGAAAGTAATCGCAATCGGCAATCCGTTCGGACTCGACCGGACAATGACTACTGGCATTATTTCCGGACTCGGCCGTCCTGTAAAAAACAGCAACAACCGCATCATAAGGAATATGATACAGACAGACGCAGCCATTAACCCGGGAAACTCCGGAGGTCCGCTGCTTGACACGTCCGGACGCATGGTCGGCATCAATACTATGATCGTTTCATCTTCCGGCAGTTCTGCTGGTATTGGTTTTGCTATTCCTGCTGAAACAGCTGTCCGTGTTGTCGCGGATCTGCTTAAATACGGACATGTCAACCGCGGTGCCATGGAAATATCAATCGTGCAGCTTAACAGCGCAATCGTACAATATGCAGACATTGACATTTCTTCCGGCGTACTCGTATCTGCTGTAACAAAAGGTGGAGACGCAGAAAAAGCAGGAATAAAAGGCGGTACACAACCTGCAAGATACGGCAACTCTACGATTTATCTCGGCGGAGACATTATCACAAAAATCGACGACATAAAAGTAGCATCTCTTGCTGATTATTTTTCTGCGCTCGAAGACAAACGGCCCGGAGATACGGTGAACGTTACGGTACATCGTAACAGGAAAGACCGTATACTCCCTGTTGTTCTTGCATCCCAGCAGACGGACTAAAAAATGCGCAGATTCCACGTCGTCGCTCCGTACGAACCGGCAGGCGATCAGGGACAGGCAATAGACAAACTCTCGGAGGGATTCCTCCGCGGCTACAAATATCAGACACTCAAAGGCGTCACCGGCAGCGGAAAAACGTTCACTATGGCAAAAATCATTGAACGCGTACAGCGCCCGACGCTTATCATAAGCCACAATAAAACACTTTCGGCACAGCTCTACCGTGAATTTAAAAGTTTTTTCCCGGACAATGCCGTCGAATATTTTGTTTCATATTACGACTACTACCAGCCGGAAGCATATGTTCCGGCGCGCGATCTATATATAGAAAAAGATGCATCCATCAACGACGAAATCGACCGGCTCCGTCTTGCCGCAACATACAGCCTTATGGAACGGCGGGATGTAGTAGTAGTCGCAACAGTGTCCTGTATCTACGGTCTGGGTATGCCGGATCTGTACAAAGAAATGCGTATTCATATTGAAAAAGGAGAAACGCTCGACACGCACAAGCTTGCTGAAAAACTTATCCCGCTTCAATACAAACGCAACGATGCAGTTCTCGAACGCGGTAATTTCCGCATACGAGGCGACGTAATCGAAATTTATCCGGCGTATATGGAAACGGATGAAGCGTATAAAATCGAACTCGACTGGGATCGAATCTCCCGCATACGCCGTTTCAATGCAATTTCAGGGGAAACGATAGAAGAGCTTGATGAAACAGTTATTTACCCTGCCCGTCACTTCGTCGTTCCGCAGAATATGCTTATAGAAGCGACGGAACGGATTCAGAACGAACTCGATGAGCGTCTTGAAGAATTCCGAATACAAAACAAAGTACTTGAAGCAGAACGTCTGAAAACAAGGACCACATACGACATCGAAATGATGAAAGAAATGGGATACTGTCCGGGTATTGAAAACTACTCCGGCCCCATATCAGGACGTGGACACGGACAGCCGCCGGCGACGCTGCTTCACTATTTTCCCGACGATTTTCTCTGCATGATAGACGAGGCTCATGTTACTGTTCCACAGATCGGTGCCATGTATGAAGGAGACAGAAGCAGAAAGCAGAATCTTATAGACTTCGGATTCCGGCTGCCGAGCGCTCTCGACAACCGTCCGCTCAAATTTGAGGAATTCAGCAAAAAACTCAATCAGGTAATATATGTAAGCGCCACGCCGCGCATTGATGAAATAAAACAAAGTACGCAGGTTGTAGAACAGCTTATCCGTCCTACGGGACTGCTTGATCCGATCGTTGACGTCCGGCCGAGTGAAGGACAGATGGAAGATATTTATAACGAAATAAAGGCGCGTATTGCAAAAAATGAACGAAGCCTTATCCTTACACTTACAAAAAAAATGGCGGAAGATTTAACCGATTACCTGACAGGCCTTTCACTTAAAGTAAAATATATTCATTCGGAAATCGAAACGTTTGAACGCGTCGAGCTGCTTAAAGGTCTGCGGGCAGGTGAATTCGATGTTCTTATAGGAATCAACCTTCTGCGGGAAGGAATCGACCTGCCGGAAGTATCGTTCATCGCGATTCTGGATGCAGATAAAATCGGTTTTCTGCGTTCCACGACCAGTCTGATTCAGATAATAGGGCGCGCGGCGCGCAATGCAGGCGGTACTGTCGTCATGTATGCAGACCGCATGAGCGATGCAATGAAAGAAGCTGTTACGGAAACAAAAAGGAGACGGGAACTTCAGCAGGCTTATAATGCGGAACACAACATCACACCAAAAACAATCGCAAAAGCGGTTGAAGACATTCTGGTACGGCAGGAAAAAGACGCAAAAGAAGATACATCTATTGAGCTTGAAGCACTCAAAAAAAGTGCAAACCTGTTCGTGCCGGTTCAGCGGCATAAACTTGTTGCTGCGCTTAAAAAGGAAATGGGTGAAGCTGCAGACCGCCTTGAATACGAACGTGCTGCGACATTACGCGACCAGATTATTGAAATAGAAAAAACATACGGAGCGTAATCTCTATACCAGCCGGGTTTTTACAAAAGCAGCCCACACACGATCCTTTTTTGCTATATGTGTAAGCACCCACCCCGCTACAAAGCTGTAGAATACGAGCGCATCTTTCTGACTGCCGGTGCCGAGTTTCTGTATCTGGTTATTTACTTCAACCACAAACCCATCGTGTTCCTTCTTATGCAAAGCGACGGCATCATAACCGTATTTTTTCATAAACTTCTCTTCTTCGCCAAAATGATACACAGTATAGTCGGTTAAAGCCTTAAGGACTTTTGACATTTTAATCATATAGTTTCCGGCGGAACCAGATGCTGCATCGTACAAATCGTTTGCAACTGCAAGCAGCTTTTTATGCTGATTGTCGATTTCGGGAATTCCGAGAAGGTATGAATCATTCCATTCAATTTTCTGCATTTTGTTCTCCTGAACAGAAATAATATACCTCAAATAATACGATTCATCCACAAAAAAGACAGTACTGTAATTAGTGAATAAGTCCATACGATATAATTGACACAACAGTCCTTTCCAGGTATACTTACTGAACTTACGCGTAACTAAGTTAGAAAGGTAGGTATAGATATGTCTAGAACTTGTGATATTTGCGGAAAATCACCGATGTATGGTAATAAGGTAAGTAATTCATACAATCATACAAAACGCACATGGAGACCGAATCTGCTTAAAGTAAAAGCGATGTTCGGCGGTACGACTCGTACAATCAATGTCTGCACACGCTGCCTCCGCTCAGGATTCGTCGACAAAAAAGTGCATGTACCGAAGACCGAAACTCCGGTAGCAGAAAACAAATAATCAGAATCCGTTTTTCATAAAAAAGCCGTCCTCAAATAGTGGACGGCTTTTTTACAGGAAGTGGTTGTTGATCATTCTCCCGATTTTAGAACCAGTCCGTCGTACGCAGGAAGGATAGAACCACCTTTCTTCACTATCTTTACTAACTCCGGAAAATCGTTTACATGAACCCGGCAGTATTTTATAATGTCTTTGTGGCACATATTGTGACAGATATGCGTAAGCCACGTACATTTACCACCGATCTCTGCCGCATACTTCATAGCTTCCAGATATGAAAAATGTGTCGAATGCACTGTTTCCCGAAGCCCGTCTATTACGACATGATCTATAATACCACCGGCCTGCCTCAGAAGGCTGATTGATCCGGATGGTATTTCATTGCAGTCTGTAAGATATGCAATCGAATGCGTCATCCCGTTTATGTCCGTCGTACTCAAAAGCCATCCTGTCGTATCAATACATCCGTGCCTCATCGGAACAGGAATAATACGTATAGAACCGACAAAAAGAGGACTGTCTGCAGAAAAACGGGCACAGTCTTCAAGATCAAGTTTCGGTTTTCCACCCCCAGCCTGCGTTGTCTTAAAAATATAGTCGAACCTGTTTCTTATGTCATTCAGCGCAAAGGTATTCGAGTATACAGGAAGTCCCTGGCCCGGAGATTCAGCATATTTCATCATGGGTACACAGCATCTGCCAGTTCCTTCCGATTCTGTATGACTGAAAATACGCAGATCATCAAGTCCGTTAAGATGATCTGCATGACTGTGGGTAATAAGAACTGCATTCAGCGCAGTAATATGATATTGAAGCGCCTGAATGCGGAATTCAGGACCAGTGTCTATGACAAGATGTGTTTCTGTACCATCCTTTTCCATCTGCGTAATATATACGCTGCAGCGCAGACGCTTGTCCTTCGGATTATGTGATCTGCACACCTTGCAGCTGCACCCAATGACAGGTATTCCGTGGCTTGTCCCTGTTCCCATCAAAACCATACGCATGCATAAAGTATACCAGAGCTCAGAAGTGTTTGCAATCAACAACCTCGACCCAAGGAGGTATGTTGTTCTCTAAAGGTATTGCAGTCGGGATTTAATACCCTTCATACGCCCCAAGGGGCGGGGTATTAAACCCTCCGCACGAATAAACACTATATGTAGTGTAATTGTTGTCACAGGAAAGAAAAAATGCTACTATATGTCACGTTCTAAAAAAAACACATAAAGAGGTCTTGAATAATGCCGTATTCTGAACCTACCAACCTGGCCATTGTTGCATGTCCGGGCGGAGAATCGTTTGCCGACGAAGTTATTACACATCTGAGGCATATGTACAAACATCGTTTCACACTGAAAAACGATGTTATTTCAAAAAAATACGCGCTCGAAAAAGAAGAGCTCGTAAAAAAAATCAATCTTGAAAACGATATTGATACTTCTGACCTTTGCATCAGAGGCGATACAACAAAATATCGTCCTCCTGTTTTTAAAATCAACACACGCTTTACCTATTTTGCGAATGGAGAATTCAAAACAGAACTGCTTGATACTATCAGGGGAAAAGATGTCTACATTTTTCAGGATGTAGAAAATCATGAAGTTCTTTCCCTCAACAATGGAACTAACAAACAGTCGCTGTCCGTAAACGATCATGTTATGTCCATGCTCGTCACGATCGACGCTGTGCGTCAGGCCGGAGCCGCAGCAATTACGCTTGTCGTTCCCGTCTATCCGTACAGCCGTCAGCACAAAAAAAAGGGAAGAGAAGGACTCACCGCAAGCATGCTTGGTCACATTTACGAGGGACTCGGCGTATCAAGAATTATCACACTTGACATCCACTCACGCGAAATAGTCAATGCATTCAGTACAATCAACCTTGAAAACCTGCATGCCAGCTATCAGATTATCCGGGAACTGAGTAAAATAGTCGACCTGACAGGACAAACAGAGAAACTTGTCGTTGTCTCACCCGATACAGGTGCAATCGACCGCAATAAATTTTATGCAGTCGGTCTTAAACTGCCGCTTGCAATGATTTATAAAGAACGAGACTATTCAATCGTCACACAAAATGCGAAAGATACTAATATCAAGTCAATAAAGCTGCTCGGAGACGTACGCGGCAAGGTTGCATTTCTTGCCGACGACATGCTGGGAACGGGAGGAACGCTGCTGAAAGCTATGGGCTTTCTAAAGGAACAGGGAGCAACAAAAGTTATTGCGGCAGTAAGCCTTCCGTTCTTTACAGGCAACGCAATCCAGCAGTTCGATGAAGCATATAAACAAGGGTTATTCTACCGTATAATCGGTACGAATGCCGTCTACCATGAAGAACTTTTGAAACGGGAATGGTACATCAGTACAAATGTAAGCGGGCTGTTTGCGAATGTCATCACACGCATTCATCACAATCAGTCTCTCAGTGATCTGCTTGAAAACCGGACGCTTATAGAAAAGCTCGAGAAACAGGCACAGCAGCCTGCGCCGAATCCCGTTCAGGACGAAAATAAAAACGCATAATGAAAAGCACAGTACTCTGCGCTGACATCGGGACAACTTCACTCAAGGCAGGTCTGATAGACAGCAGAGGTGAAGTTGCCGCTGTTTCCCAGCAGAATTTTCACAAACCGGATGACGCACATGCAGCACTTGCCTGGCTGCCGGCGCTCTGCAGCGCCGTGCGGGAAATGATTTCTGCAGGTGAAAGCGATATCAGCGCAGTCTGCATCTCCGGAAACGGACCGACGATTGTTTCAGAAGACGGCACAACGCTGCTTTGGAATGCGGATATTCAGTCTGCATATATTTATGGCATGCCTGCCGGAAAATCACTTTTTATTCCCCGTCTTACAGCATTCCGTACGATGTTTCCGTCCCAGTGGAATTCATCCCGGTACATATACTCAGGACCCGAATTTCTTATCCACCAGCTGTGCGGCAGCAGTCTGACTATTCTGCCCGAAGCCAGATATACCGAATCGTACTGGACAAAAACACAGCTTCTTTCTGTTTCCATTTCTTCCGAAAAACTCCCCCCGTTCGTACCAATCGCATACAATGCAGGAAACACGCTGCCCGACATTACCGGACAGCTCCGTCTGCCCCACCCTGTTCCAACATTCTGCGGTGGGCCGGACTTCGTTGCTGCAATGATCGGTACAAATTCCCTTACACCCGGCAAAATGTATGACTGTGCAGGATCGAGTGAAGGTATAAACCTTTGTACGGCTGTGCCCGTCATACATCAGGATATATTGCCTCTTCCTTCCGTTATTCCAGAACTCTGGAATGCAGCCGTTCTCCAGTCAGAAAGCGGCCGTATGTTTGTCAATTTCAAAAAAATAGTTGAAACAATTGAAGAACGCAGCGTGTCGTATGCAGAACTTATATCAATGAGTATCTCAAATCCT
Organism: Treponema sp.; assembly: GCA_041669845.1. Taxonomy (GTDB): domain Bacteria; phylum Spirochaetota; class Spirochaetia; order Treponematales; family Treponemataceae; genus Treponema_D. Next base: position 14,313 of record JBAYAJ010000002.1, on the reverse strand, counting down.
GACAGTGATGGATTTGAAATACTTGAACTTGTGGCAAACAATATGAAAAGATCGATTAAAATACTACTCGATGCCGCCCGTAAAAATAAAATAAACGTCACGTTCCCTGTTATTGTCACCGGTGGTCAGGCAAAAAACGAACAGTGGATGCAGATGAAATGCAACTATACCGGTGTTCCGCTCGCTGTATGCAACTGCCCCGACGCAGAGCTTATAGGAGACGCAGTTTCAGCACAGTTCGGGCTTGGTACGTATAGTTCGATACAGGAAGCTGCCGGTACAATCGTAAAAATTACGAAAGTATACACCCCGGAGCATGCTGAATGAAAATATACCGGATACCGGAAAAGCTACAAACAATCATTTTCGATATAGATTCGACATTGTATACAAACACCGCCTATGCCTTTGAACAGGTAGATGTTCAGGTCCGGCATTTTGCAGAATTACGAAACATAACCGCAGAAAAAGCACGTGCAATGGTGGCCGGTTACCGCAAAGAATGGGCATCCAGGCACAACGGGCAGAAAATCAGTCTGGGAAACACGTTCACCGCATTCGGCGTAACAATTGAAGACAGTATTGAATGGCGCAAAAAACTGCTTGACCCTGCACAATTTCTAAAGCCCGACGGACTGCTTATTCCGGTACTGAAAAAACTAAAAGAAAAATACCGTCTTATCTGCGTCACGAATAATCCAATTCTTCCTGCCAGGAAAACGCTTGAGGCAATAGGAATTGCAGATATTATTCCTGATATTATCGGACTCGACACATGTCATAAATCAAAACCTGCCAGGGAACCTTTCCTGCTTGCTGCAAAAAAAACAGATGCGGCAAGTGAAAACTGTCTGAGCGTCGGAGACCGGTACGACATGGACATTTCTCTTCCTCTCGAACTTGGCATGGGAGGTATTCTTGTAACAGGCGTTAAAGACGTATATGCACTACCATCTATTCTCACAACCAGAAAAAGCACCGGCTGACACTCTTCATATCAGACAATATTTTCTAAAATAATTCCATTTCAAAGTTGTTTTTATTTTCCTGCGTGTTATACTCTAAAATATGGTAGCATGTGCGAAAATGAGAGAATTACAAAAAAATATCGAATTTACAAATAATGGAGAACTTTCGTTCTTTTTTATAGGAACTGGGAGTGCATTTTCGAAGAAAAATTTTCAGACAAACGTACTTATTGTCAAAGGAAACGAACACATTCTCATAGACTGCGGTACACTCTGCCCTTATGCATTTTCTACATACAATTCGTCCATAACATCGGTAAAAAATCTACTTATTACTCATTCTCACGCGGATCATATCGGCGGCCTTGAAGAAATAGCCCTTATGGGCAGATATGCGTCAAAAATCCGTCCAAGAATGGTTATAACCGACTATTATAAAAAAATATTGTGGGATCAGTCACTGCAGGGAGGTTGTTCATACGGAGAATATTCTGACGGCGGCTATATGCAGTTCGAAGATTATTTTGAGCAGATAAAACCAAAGCTTATAAGCAACATGCCCCGCCCATTATATGAAGTTAATATCGGTTCAATGAATATAAAAATTTTCCGTACAAAGCATATTCCCGATAATGCATGTTCGTGGCGCAAATCATTTTATTCCGAGGGAATTCTTGTCGACAACAGAATTCTTTTTCCAAGTGATACGCGGTTCGACAAAGAGCTGCTTGACTGGATGTGTGGGACATACAACATTGAATATATTTTTCATGACTGTCAGTTCTATACAGGCGGTGTACATGCGTCATATGACGAACTTAAAACACTGCCGGCTGACATAAAAAGACGCATGTACCTCTGTCACTACGGTGACAATTATGAAAGATTTGATGCAATAAAAGATGGATTTGCAGGATTTACACAAAGAGGAGTATATTACGATTTTGGGAAGGACTGACCTCTGAAATAATCAGCAACCTCAACCAGGGGGCGGGGTATTAAATTATCCGCACAAATAAATACGGCCCATATGCGATTCGAACGCACTACCTGCCGCTTAGGAGGCGGCCGCTCTATCCAGGTGAGCTAATGGACCATGCTTTTCATAGTACACAAAAAAAAGCTTTTGCGCAATGCAGAAAAACTGCATTGCGCAGCCGGTTTAAAAAAACGAATTAAAAAAGACCGGATATTTTCCCATCGTCGTCTACGTCGATATTAAGTGCAGCAGGCAGCTTCGGCAGCCCCGGCATAACCATAATATCGCCTGCAAACGCAACAACAAATCCTGCTCCTGCGTACAGTTGCACGTCCTTCACAGGAAATACATACCCCTTCGGCGCTCCGATAAGTTTCGGATCATGACTGATCGAATTCTGTGTTTTTGCAATACAAACAGGCAGGTTACCATAGCCCTGCTCTTCATAGGATTTTAGCTTTTTCAATGCAGCACCGTCGAATTCTACTTTACCGGCGCGGTAAATTTCTTTTGCAATCTTCTCTATTTTTTTGTCGAGCGGCATGTCGCTGTCATACAACTGGTGAAATTCAGCTTTACTCCGGCTGCAAAGTGCATCGACGGCTTCTGCAAGAGCCTTTGCACCGCCGCCGCCCTTCTCCCAGCCTTCGCAGAGAACCACGCGGGTATCAAAGTCCGAACAAAGTTTTTCAAGAAGCTGTATCTCTTCAGGAGTATCGGTAGAAAATTTATTAACGGCAACGATTGCAGGAACACCGAACTTTCTGACATTCTCAATATGAGTTGCAAGATTGGCAAATCCCGCCTCAAGTGCTTTAACATCAGGTGCTGCAAGATCGGATCTTGCAACACCTCCATGCATTTTAAGAGCGCGTACAGTTGCAACAATAACGACGGCAGAAGGAGCAAGTCCGAACATACGGCACTTGATGTCCATAAACTTTTCTGCCCCAAGATCGGCGGCGAATCCTGCTTCAGTTACAACATAATCGCCTGTTGCAAGAGCACAGAGCGTTGCATTTATGCTGTTGCATCCGTGCGCAATGTTGGCAAACGGCCCGCCGTGAACGAATGCAGGTGTTTTTTCCAGCGTCTGTACAAGATTCGGACGGACGGCATCTTTAAGCAGTGCCGCAACAGCACCCGTACACTTAAAGTCTCCGAATCTGACCGGCTGTTTACTGTAGTTCTGCCCGATAATGATATTCGACAGCCGTTCTTTGAGCTCCGAAATCGTACGGGACAGGCATACGATTGCCATAATTTCACTTGCAACAGAAATACAGAAATGATCTTCACGCGGTACCCCGTTGCTTTTTCCTCCGAGTCCTACGATTATATTACGCAGCGCGCGATCGTTAAGATCGACACACCGTTTCCATGTGACCGTACGAGGATCTATGTTAAGCTCGTTACCCTGCTGAATATGATTGTCAATAAGAGCTGCAATAAGATTATTGGCGATTGAAATAGCGTGAATATCGCCGGTAAAATGCAGATTTATGTCCTCCATCGGAACGATCTGCGCATAACCTCCGCCGCATGCACCACCTTTTACTCCAAAACAGGGTCCCAGAGAAGGTTCTCTGAGCGCAATGACTGATTTTTTACCGATTCTACGCAGCCCGTCTCCCAGCGCGATCGAGACTGTCGATTTTCCTTCACCTGCCGGCGTTGGAGTAATCGCGGTTACAAGAACCAGACGGCCGCGGGACGCAGGTTCCGAGGCTTTCGCCTGAAGACGTCTGAGTTCTTCCATCGTGATTTTCGCTTTGTATCTGCCGTACAGGTCGAGTTCGTTTTCCGTTATACCGATTTCCGCAGCTATGTCGGTAATCGGTGCCATTGTATTATGTTGAGCAATTTCAATATCAGATAACATGGAGTTCCATCCTTACTGTTTGAAAGATTTTCTATTCTACACCATGAAAAAAAATTTTGCTACTGTTTCAATCTGCAGATCTCTTCGTCAGTAAGTCCTCGGTATCCGCCGGCTGCAAGTGCAGGATCAAGGACAAGAGTACCTATTGAAATTCTCTTAAGGAAAATAACTTCGTTTCCGAGAACAGCAAATATACGTTTTACTTCGTGATATTTTCCTTCGTAAACAGTGAGCTCACACTCGTCAGAACCTGTCCTGCCTCCAGTATGCCAGACAAGTTCCGCAGGTCTGCAGTCCGCTTCCGCCTCATTTCCTTCGGGAGGAATGTGTATACCGGCACAGCAGCGGTTCACATAGTCAGCCTGCAGCGCCGTATCAACTGTATCGCGGAGGCGTACAAGGTATGTTTTACTGCGGTGTGTTTTCGGTGATGTAATCATATGAGTCAGTTCACCGTCAGTCGTAAAAAGAAGCAGACCTTCCGTATCAATATCAAGACGACCGATAATATGCAGATGTTCTTCAAGATATGGTGTATGGAAGGAATCATCTAAAAGATCAAATACGGTGCTGTGCAGCCCGTCCCTGCTGGCACTCACATAATTCTGTGGTTTATTCATCATAAGGTAAACAAATTTCCGCAGTTCAAGCTCCTTCCCATCAACAGCAATCGTATCGCCTAAGGAATCAGCTTTGGAAGCCGGATCCGTGACAACAATTCCATTTACCGTAACAGCTCCGGAATGCATAAGAGATTTTACATTCTGTCTTGAACCGAAGCCCCCATGAGAGAGTATTTTATCTAATCGTTCTTTACTCACTTAACTATCCTTTCAGTTAGAACGTTCTTCGATCGGAATATACTTCCGCTCTTCAGATACATTTTTGTATGCAGGACGGTAAATACGACCTCCGGCAACGATCTCCTCTATCCGGTGAGCGGACCACCCTGCAATACGGGCAATCGCAAAAATCGGAGTATACAATTCACGGGGAATACCAAGCATTGAATAAACAAAACCGGAATAAAAGTCGACATTCGGACAAATCTTTTTGTCGCATCCGTGTAATTCCATAAGAATATCAGGAGCAATATTTTCAACAAGACTATAGAGATGAAATTCTTCTTCACATCCCTTTTCCTTTGCAAGTTTTTCAGCTTTATCACGCAGAAGCAGCTCGCGTGGATCACTGATCGTATAAACAGCATGCCCCATACCGTAAATAAGACCGGTATTATCGAAAGCCTCTTTTTTTGCAATTTTCATAAGATAGTCGCGTACTTGTTTTTCACTGTTCCAGTCAGTCAGATGAGCCTTGATGTCGTCCATCATTTCCATAACACGTATATTCGCACCGCCGTGACGACGGCCTTTCAGAGAACCAACGGCAGCAGCAATTGCCGAATACGTATCAGTATCGGCAGATGAGACGACGTGGACAGTCAGACTGGAATTGTTACCGCCGCCGTGTTCTGCATGAAGAATGAGCGAAAGATCAAGAATTTCTGCTTCAAGGCGGGTATATTTTGTATCCGGCCGTATAAGTCTGAGGAAATTTTCTGCAGTCGAAAGCGTTTGTATGGGGTTATGAATATACATGCTCTTACCGTCGAAATAACGGAGCTTTGCCTGATACGCATAGGCTGCAAGCGTCGAAAAGCGGGAAATCAATTCTATACACTGACGCAGAACATTGGCGATCTCGCGTCCTTCCGGATTAGGATCATAGGAATAACTTGCAAGAACACCGCGCGCCATTTTATTCATTATGTCGTTTGAAGGCGCCTTCATGATCATATCTTCCGTAAAATTAGGAGGAAGTGTCCGTCTTAACCCCAGAAACTGTGAAAATTCGTCAAGCTGGTCCTGTGTCGGCAGTTCTCCGAATAAAAGAAGATAAACGCATTGCTCAAAACCGAACTGTTTAGACTTCTCGGCATCTTTTACGAGATCACAAACATCATATCCCCGGTACACAAGACGCCCTGGAACGGGTACCTTTTCACCGTTGACAATGTCGTAACCAACTACATCACCGATACGGGTAAGACCGACCAGCACGCCTGTACCGTTTGCATACCGAAGACCGCGTTTTACATCATATTTCGTATACAGATCAGGATTTATAGGATCATTATTTTCTGCAAGAACAGAAAGCTTTTTCAGAAAAGTGTTTTCAAATATTTCTTCAACCATAGTAACCCCGTTTCTTTTGTAATGATGCATATTTATACATCATTACAAAAGAAGTTTTAATAATTATACATATTTAATATATCTGTTTCAAGTAAAAATGAAAAAAAATTTACCATATCAGGCATATTGAAGAAAGAGTGATAAATAACTACAATAAACATCATGAAACCGACACTTATAAAAGATTTACTTACTTCCAACCCGGACGGCAGTTCAGTTACTGTATTCGGCTGGGTACGTACCGTGCGCGATTCCAAGAACCTCGTCTTTATACAGGTAAACGACGGTTCATGCTTCGCTTCAATTCAGCTTGCATTTGACCGCAACAATCCGTTGCATAATGCTGATTCCAATTTAATAGAAAAAAATTTAAAGAAAATAAATACCGGTGCATCAGTACGCGCTGAAGGTATGCTGGTTGCGTCACCTGCTTCAGGACAGGCTGTTGAAGTAACACTTGAAAAATTTGTTGTCCTCGGCGAATGTCCGGCAGAAAATTATCCGCTGCAGAAAAATAAAATGTCTATGGAATATCTCCGTGACAACGCACACCTCCGCGCCAGGACAAACACATTCGGCGCGGTATTCAGAACGCGCAGCCAGATGGCATTCGCTGTACACTCGTTCTTCCAGGAACGCGGCTTCCAGTATATAAATGCACCGGAAATTACCTGCAGCGATGCGGAAGGTGCAGGAGAAATGTTCCAGGTCACGACACTGTCCCTTGAAAAAATTGCAGAACTTGGTGTAAAAGCTGGTCAGGGCGGTATGAAAGTTGAAGATGCAGCAAAAATCGTCGACTACAGCAGAGACTTCTTCGGAAAAAAGGCAAATCTTACGGTAAGCGGTCAGCTTGAGGCAGAAACACTTGCAACAGCGTTAAGCCGCGTCTATACGTTCGGCCCGACATTCCGGGCAGAAAATTCAAACACACCCCGCCATCTTTCCGAATTCTGGATGGTCGAACCGGAAATGGCATTCTTTGACCTCAATGATGATATGGACATTGAGGAAGAGTTCATAAAATACCTGCTTAACTGGGCGCTCTCAAAATGCAGGGAAGATCTTGAATTCTTCGAAAAACGTATTCAGAAGGGACTGATATCCATGCTTCAGCATGTCGCCGGCACACCGTTTAAGCGCATCTCATATACGGAAGCAGTCGGGGAGCTTTCAAAACACGCTGACAAATTTGAGTATAAACCTTTCTGGGGATGCGATCTTCAGACAGAGCATGAACGGTTTCTTACCGAAGAAATTTACAAAAGTCCGGTTATGGTCTACAACTATCCGAAGGAAATCAAAGCTTTTTATATGAAGCTGAACGACGATAACAAGACTGTGAAGGCTGTAGACGTTCTTGTTCCGGGACTCGGTGAAATCATCGGCGGAAGCGAACGTGAAGAAAACTACGAAAAACTTATGAAAGTGTGTGAAGACCGTAAGATGGACATGAAAAACTATCAGTGGTATCTCGATCTGCGCCGTTTCGGTACAGTCCCGCATTCAGGATTCGGACTCGGATTTGAGCGTCTGCTGCGTTATGTTACAGGCATGGCAAACATCCGCGATGTTATTCCGTATCCTCGTGCACCAAAACTGGCTGATTTCTGAAAACAGTTGTATAATTAAAAGTAATGGAATCAAGAGAGAATCCAATTTTCGGGCGTAAAGTGTTTTTCCTCAATCCCGCTTTCTCTACAAGAAACGTTATAATCAGCAGACTGATTGAAGATGAATTTGAGGTCTACATAATTGATGATTACCGTGATGCGAAGAACGTTCTTCGTGCATACCCGGATTCCATTTGTTTTATCAATATCGACGACCAGCTTCCACATGAACAATGGCTTAACTTCATAAAGTCATGCGAAACCGATCCGTCGCTTCAATCCATTTTTCTGGGGATTCTCTCGTCCCGTATAAACAAGGCTGACAAAGATCAGCTCATGCTCAAGGTTTCCATCCCTGCCGGTTTTATCATGATGAACGAACGGCTGGAAGATATTACAGAAACAATAGAGGGGATCCTCAATATAAACGGCGCAAAAGGACGACGGCAGTATGTACGTACAAACTGCACGTCCGATCCAAATGCACTGATGCTTGTACACCTTGGTACGAAAGTGTACAAAATGCATCTTCTGGACATAAGCGTCGTTGGAGCAGCATGCATTCTTGCTCCGCAATACAAAGACATGTTTCAGGTAAACAGTGTCATCCGTAATATATATGTAACGCTCGATAAAAAAAATTTCAATTGTGCTGCTGCAGTATATGCAGTTATCGTTACCCCTAAATACTGTAAACTTGTCCTTCTTTTTATGCAGGGGCTTTCGTATACTGCAAAAAAACTGATCCGCAGCTATATAACAACAAGGCTTCAGCAGAAAATTACTGAAATTATTATGGAAAATATACGCGATATGACGGATTACTCGAAATTAATCGACGGTACAAAAAAAGCAGAAGACGACGCATTTCTTGTCGATGTTTCTGATGAAGAATCACCGGAAACCCCTGTACAGACACAGCCTTCTCCGACTTCCCCTCTTTCCAGCTTCAACGAAAAACCGGAAGATCTTTCAATGACAAATCTATTCTAAAATGAAAGAAACGCAGCCGAAAAAGCATTCTGGATTATATATACTCGGACAATCGATTTATTTAACAACGGTGTATTATATTCAGAACAATCTGTATAACAGTGCCGCCGCCTGTGCCTTCGGTTTCCTTTTTTCATTTATTCCGATTATCATGATGGTACTTGCAGTCCTTGTCCGCATTCTTCATGCATCACCCTCATTCATTAATTCAATTCTTTCTTTTACCAGCCAATACAGTAACATGTTCGATGCACGGTCGTTTGTTAATACACTGCTCGGGTACCATACATTCGGATGGGTTGACTTTCTCCTTATGCTGTTCATCATCTGGATGGCCCGGAAATTTTTTGCAACAATTATGCAGGGTATAAACCGTATTTTCCATTATAAGGCTCCGTCACGTCCTTTATTTGACCAGTTCATAATTTTTGCAGGCGAACTTGTACTTGTTGTTCTATCCGTTATTATTATTTTTGTTATGTTTACCGCACAACAGATTTTCACGCAGCCGGCACTTGCATTTTTACGTAACCAGAACCCACACCTGCTCGGAACATCTTCAAAAATATTTATCAATATCTTCGCATATCTTCTTATTTTTATTTTTGTTACTATAGCATACAGATTTGCCGCCGGGACAAAACCAGAATTAAAACTTTGTGTTATCAGTTCTGCTGTCTGTACTGTAATCTTCTTCATCATCTCAAAGCTCATAAATTTTTTTCTCAATATAGAAAACTATAACCTTATTTATGGAGTCCTGAGTAATGTAATGATTCTGCTTTTCGAAGTATACATATTCTTTACACTCTTTCTTACCTGTGCGCAGATAATATATGTGCTTCAATTTTTTGATTCACTGCTACTTGGCGAATTATATCTTCTACCTGAACGCAACGACACAGCTGTTCTTTCCGTTATAAAACGGATTCTTTTCATAAAACCTGCATCACTCATGAATAAAGACGACGTTATCTCTGTAAAAGCAGGCGGTACTGTTTATTCAAAAGATGACACGACTGACGACAGTTATTACGTACTGAGCGGAACTGTCGTTCTTAACAGAAGCGATAATCTTACCTATTATGATAAAGGTGCTTTCTTCGGCGAACAGGCATGTATTCTGAATAAACCACGGGCAGGAGAAGCAAAAGCACTGTCAGACTGCGAACTTATAAAAGTTCCGGCGGACTCGTTCCGTGCCCTGCTTGAAAATGACGCACGCGCAGCCGAAAAGGCGCTGTCTCAGGTATCGGATTATGTTGCAAAGGTTTATGGACGAACAAGTGATTTTCTGGTATGATAGACTTTGTATTTTAAATGAAAAATCGTCGCAGACGACGGAGATTAAGATTGATGACTAAATACATTTTCATTACCGGAGGGGTCGTTTCCGGACTAGGGAAAGGCATTGCTGCCGCATCTCTCGGCCTTATTCTGAAAAGCCGCGGATACAAAGTTGTAAATCAGAAATTCGATCCGTATTTGAATATCGATCCGGGAACAATGAATCCCTACCAGCACGGAGAAGTTTTTGTCACCGACGATGGTGCCGAAACTGATCTTGATCTGGGTCATTACGAACGCTTTACAGATGCTTCGCTTTCACAGTCATCAAACACAACCGCAGGCCGCGTATATCTTGCAGTTCTTACAAAAGAACGCGAAGGCGGATTCCACGGTGGTACGGTTCAGGTAATTCCGAATATTACTGAAGAAATCCTTCGGCGTATGCTTCTTTCCACTGAAGAAACGAAAGCCGATGTTATTATAACAGAAATAGGCGGTACGGTCGGCGATATTGAATCACTACCATTTATGGAAGCAATCCGCCAGATGAAATACAAAGTCGGAGAAGAAAACTGCTGCTACATTCACCTTACACTTGTTCCGTATATAAAAAAAGCCGACGAACTGAAAACAAAACCTACGCAGCACTCCGTAAAAGAACTCCAGGAACTCGGTATTCAGCCGGACATAATCATGCTAAGAACGGAACAGCCTGTCGACAGGGGAACACGCGAAAAGCTTGCCTCTTTCTGCAATGTTGCTACAAGCCATGTTATTCAGAACCTTAATGCCCGGTCAATCTACGAAGTTCCGCTCCAGATGGAACAGGAAGGGCTTGGAAAGGCTGTCTGTGAAACACTTGGTATTAAAAATACAAAATCCGATCTTGACGACTGGCAGAAAATGGTCGACCGTTTCAACAATCCGAAACAGGCGGTCACAATTGCACTCGTCGGTAAGTATATTGAACTTCATGACGCATATCTTTCGGTCGTCGAATCACTTACGCACGGTGGGATCCACAACGAAGCTGCCGTAACAATCGACTGGGTCGATGCCGAAACTCTCTCCGATGATAAAACGACGGTGGAACGGCTTAAAAACGCAGACGGAATCATTGTTCCCGGCGGGTTCGGAGACCGCGGCATTGAAGGTATGATACTTGCTGCAAAATATTCGCGTACCCACAAAGTACCGTATTTCGGGATTTGTCTTGGGATGCAGATTGAAGTCATAGAATATGCCCGTGACATACTTGGCTATACTGATGCGAATTCGACAGAAATGAATAAAAACACGAAATATCCAGTTATAGATCTTATGCCCGACCAGAACGGCAAAATCCTTGGTGGCACACTGCGTTTAGGAAAATACGAGTGCAGAGTTACACCAGGCACACTCACTGAAAAGGCATACGGTTCAAAGACAATCTGGGAGCGTCACCGTCACCGTTATGAATTCAACAACAAATACCGCAGCGAGTTTAAAAAGGCAGGACTTATTATTGCAGGGATAAATCCTGAACGTGATCTTGTTGAAATATGCGAAGTACCGGATCATCCGTGGATGCTCGGTGTCCAGTTCCACCCGGAATTTAAAAGCCGTCCGAACAAAGCGGGTCCGCTGTTCCGGGATTTTATCAAGGCTGCTTGTAATTTCTCTCAAATAAAAAAAGGACTAAAGAAATGAACCGCGAAAAAATCGTCGTTCTCGATTTTGGAAGCCAGTATGCCCATCTTATTGCAAAACGGTTCCGTATGCTCGGTTATTATTCAGAAATTGCACTTCCGTCTGCACCTGCCGGCACATTTGAAAATACCAGAGGAATTGTTCTAAGCGGCGGTCCCAGTTCCGTATATGAAAAAGATATTCCGGAATTCAATGAAAAAATACTTAATCTCCCTGTTCCGATACTAGGATTGTGCTATGGTCATCAGATTATGGCAATATGTTCGGGCGGTGCGGTAGAAAAAGCTGAAACCGGTGAGTTCGGTATTGCACATCTTTCTATTACAAATAAAGACAGCCCGCTGTTCAAGGGAATAAGTTCTCCTGCCCAGGTATGGATGAGCCATCAGGACGCTGTAACAAAGGCAGGCGACGGATACGAAATTGTCGGCAGTACAAAAGACTGTACATATGCTGCGCTCCAGAATCTTTCCAGAAAACGTTTCTCCCTCCAGTTTCACTGTGAAGTAAAGGATACACCTGACGGAAACAGAATATTTGAAAATTTTGCATCGTTCTGTGGTATGAAGAAAAACTGGGATCAAAGTACAGTTCTTAACGTAATTCTGGACGACATCAAAACAACCGTAAAAGATAAAAACGTACTGCTTTTTCTGAGCGGCGGCGTAGACAGTACCGTTACATTCGCACTGCTTAACAAAGCACTGGGACAGGACCGCGTTCTGGGGCTGCATATAGACAACGGCTTTATGAGAAAAAACGAAAGCAGAACGGTAGCAGAACAGTACAGGACTTTCGGTTTTAACAATTTCATCGTCGAGGACGCAGGCGAAAGCTTTCTCAAAGCCATAGCCGGGCTCACAGATCCGCAGAAAAAACGTATGTCTGTCGGAGAAAACTTCATTACTATACGTAACGAAGTAGTCGCAAAACAGCATCTTGACGAAAATAAATGGATGCTTGCACAGGGAACGCTTTATCCGGACATCATTGAATCAGGCGGAACAAAAAACTCAAAGACAATAAAAACACACCATAACCGTGTTGCAGGGATTCAGGCACTTATACAAAAAGGACTTATCATAGAACCGCTGCGCAATCTGTACAAAGACGAAGTCCGTGCCATAGGCCGGCAGCTTGGATTGAGCAGCGAACTTGTCATGCGCCATCCGTTCCCGGGACCGGGACTTTCAATCAACGTACTTTGTACGGATGGTACGATGAGCGACAAAGACAGGACAGACTACGAAAAAGCCGGGTCGGAAATAACCAGGATGAAGATTGAACCGTTCTCCGGTGATTCAGGACTTAGAGAACAATATATACTTCCGGTCCGCTCAGTCGGTGTTCAGGGCGACTTCCGTACCTACCGTTTTCCGTCCGTTCTTTCGTTTACATCACTTGAAAACGGTTTTTATACGTATCCCGGAGACTGGAATAGTGTAGAAGAAGCTTCTTCATATATTACAAACAACGCACAGTACATCAACCGTACGCTGCTCCGCCTCTACCAGAGACAGGGTATAAAACTTACACTGCAGGAAGGTTACTGCGATAAACGCCGCCTTGACCAGCTGAGGGAAGCCGACAGCATCGTTCTTTCAAAACTGCATGAAACAGGCTGGTATAATAAAATTTTCCAGCACCTTACAATAGATCTGCCCTATGCAGGCAGTGCAGATCACGCAAGTTTCGTCCTCCGGCCGGTATGCAGCGAGGATGTTATGACTGCCCGTTTTGCGCATCTTCCTTCCGAAGTACTTGACCCGATAGTACGGCAGATAGCTGCCCTTCCCTTCGTAGATGCAGTCTATTACGACGCCACGAATAAACCACCGGCAACATTCGGCTGGGAATGACGTATATTTTGCATCCATGCAAAATATACGTTGCAGGAAAATCATTCGATTTTCCTGCTTCAGCGGGGCGCACATCCCTGTGCGCTGCCATAATCACCTTAAATAAAGCGCAGGATGCGCGGCACCGATCTGCGAATACGTTCCGCCAGAATTACCAGATCCATAAGTATCCGCTTCCTTAGAAAAGTACAAGGATGTACTTTTCTAAGGCCATCCCTGTGCGCTGCGGTGATTCAGGCAGTTTTCTGCGTATCCTTGCTTTCTATTTTAAATCGTGACACTTCATCACTCAGTTTATCGGTCAACTCCGCAAGCATACCCATGTGATTATGAATACTGCCCATGCTCTCTGTAATTTCATGACTTCCTGTTGCAATTTCACCCATACCGGTTGAAGCCTCACGGGAAATGTCAGTCACCTTATCAACAATAGTATTCATGACACCGGATTCTGTTTTCATCTGAGCAGAATTGTCCCTCACCTTCTCAGAAACACCTGTAAGTGCCGTCATTGCAGCCAGAATCTGCGATCCGCCCTGCGAAAGCTCCTGAGAGCGTGCAAGAATTTCTTCAAACGATTTAGCAGTCTCCTGTACTTCTATATTGACGTTTTCGATTACTTTCAAACTCTGTTCGCTGGAACTGTCAGCTTCATCTATTTTTTTAAGAATCTCCTTAAGTCTGCTGCTTATATTTTTAGCGTTCGCAGACGAAGTCTCGGCAAGTTTTCTGATCTCAGATGCAACAACCCCGAATCCTTTGCCAGCTTCTCCTGCATGTGCAGATTCTATGGACGCATTCATTGCGAGAAGATTAGTCTGTGCCGCTATCGAATTAATCAC
>JBAYAJ010000001.1:0-56025 GCA_041669845.1 Treponema sp. | reverse complement strand
CTGGTTCGAGATCAGAGAGATCCAGAGTATATACTTGTTCATATGCTGCATCCGGATCGGATACCCACTTACGGTAATCTGCAAGCGCGTTTTCCTTTGTTTTGTATTCGTCTTTGATGAAATCCCACAGATAATCGACGGTCTTCATATCCGGGTAACAGATACCTGATGTTCCGCCTGCTTCGACAGCCATATTGCAGAGTGTCATGCGTTCTTCCATGCCGAAGCTGTCGATAACGGGGCCTGAAAATTCTATGACACAGTTTGTTGCACCGTTTACTCCGATTTTCGCTATAAGAGAAAGAATAACGTCTTTTGCATATACGCCTTCTTTCAGTTTTCCGTTAAGTATGAATTTTATTGATTTTGGTTCCCGGAAAGAACATACTCCCTTAAGAATACCTACTTCAAGGTCCGTAGTACCGACTCCTGCTGCAAATGCACCGAACGCACCGTGCGTACAGGTATGTGAATCACCCATAATGACGGTGAATCCCGGACGGACAAATCCTTTTTCGGGGAAAATGGCATGACAGACACCATTTGAACCAATATCGAAAAAATCTTTAATATTCTGGCGGCGTGCCCATTCCCGGAGAATTTTTCCCTGAGCTGCAGTCTTACTGTCTTTAGCCGGTGTTACATGATCGATCACTGCCTTGATTTTTGTATTATCAAAGACTTTATCCTTTCCGCGTTCGACAAGATCGTTTATTGCAACAGGCGTTGTAATTTCGTGGCAGAATATCCGGTCAAGTCTGAGAACATACGTATTCGGAAATGGAGAATCTACAAGATGCGAATCAAATATTTTCTGTGCTATTGTTTTACCCATACAAATGCTCCTTGTTTTAGTGGTACTGAACAACTTTAGTATAAATAAATATTGTGCAATAGTCAATAAAATAGTATGTATGTTTGAGGTTTAGTTATGATACGACATTCTGAGGACTACCATTTAAATAGTATTCAAAGTTTTTAAGTGCAATATCCATAAGCCTGATCCGTGTTTCTTTTGGAGCCCATGCTATATGGGGAGTAATAAGGCAGTTAGGTGCACCCAGAAGAGGACAGTCTTTTTTCATTGGTTCGGTAGTAAGAACGTCGCATGCATATCCTGCAATATTGCCGCTGTCAAGCGCTGTACGTATGTCGCATTCATTGACAAGTCCGCCTCGTGCAGTGTTTATAACATATGCACTTTTTTTCATAAGAGAAAGCGTCCGTCTGTCAACTACCTCTGTCGTTTCGGGGGTAAGAGGTGCATGAAGTGTCAGAAAATCGGATTTTTGGAAAAGCTCATCGCGGGATACCGGGGATGGTATTCCGTCTTTTATATGATGTGGGCAGCATATAATATTCATTCCAAATGCCTGCCCAATTAGAGCAACGCGTTCGCCTATATGACCAAAGCCGAAAATTCCAAGAGTCTTACCTGCGAGTTCAGAGAGAGGTACGTCCCAATAGCAGAAGTCAGGACATGCCGTCCATTTTCCTTTCATAACACCATCGCTGTGAAGCTGGACATGATTTGAAAAGGCTGTAATAAAGGAGAAGACATGCTGGGCTACAGACATGGTGCTGTAAGATGGCACATTCGTTACAGTGACTCCGAAGTCATGCGCTGCTTTTACATCAACAACATTATAACCTGTAGCAAGTATCCCTATATATTTTAAATGCGGACATTGTTTAAAAATGTCCGCATTGATTACGATTTTATTCAAAAGTACTGCATCTGAATCACCGATACGGTTAATTACTGAATCGGAAGGAGTACGTTCATAGACAGTAACAGAAGCGAACTGCTTAAAAGAGTCCCATGTAAGATCACCAGGATTCAATGCATGGCCGTCAAGAACTGTTAGTTTCATATTAGTTCAATACATCGACACCAGTGCTTTTTATTGCACTGTCGATCGCATCTTCAGAGGTTCCATCATTAAAATCGACAAGAACCTGTGCTTTTGCTGTATTAGCAGCGACATTTGTTACGCCGGATACTCCACGTACAGCTGTATCTACTTTTTTAGCTGTAGCATCATCGAACATACCTGCAACATAGATTTTCTTCTGCATATTAAGCCCCTGTAAAGTAATTATAAAATATAACTTTTATATATTCAAGTGGTAGTATTTCCAAGCTGCCCGCAGGCACCTCCAATTTTACGTCCCCTCCGTGTTCTGAGTGTAACATTAAGACCGGCATTCAGAAGTCTGGATACGAAATCTGCAGATTCTGAAGAGTCTGGCTCTGTAAAAGGCAATCCTTCTACCGGATTCCAGGGAATGAGATTGATATTTACGTCGAGATCTTTTGCGAAGTCAATCATATGGCGCGCACTTTCCGGTCCTGTATTTTTAGAGGAAATAAGTACAGCTTCCAGAGTAACTCGTTTTCCGGTTTTTTCTATATAATATGCGATCGCCTTTTTAAGTTCAGGTAGGGGATTTGCACGGGAGACAGGCATAAGTTCTGAACGTAGTCCTTCTTCGGCGGTTGTAAGAGAAACTGCAAGTCTTAGAAATGGACCGTTGTCGGCAAGATCATATATGCCTTTTATGACACCGGATGTAGAGAGCGTAATGCGTCTGGCAGAGAGATTTCTTCCCCGATTGTCTGTAAGAACGGATACTGTCCGGCGGATACTGTCAAGATTCATCATTGGTTCTCCCATACCCATAAAGACAATATTATCAAGCGGTCCTGCAGATTTTTCAAGAAAGAAAAACTGTTCTACGATCTCTTCTGGGGTGAGATTCCGGGCAAGTCCCAGTGTTCCTGTTTTGCAAAAGGCACATTTCATAGCACATCCTGCCTGACACGAAACACAGGCAGTCTTTCTGTTTTCACGGTCAGTGAGTAAGACTGTTTCTACGGCAAGTCCGTCATGAAGTGTAATCTGCAGTTTTATCGTACCGTCCGGATCGTTTAACGTATTTGTAATTGATGAAGACCGCAGTACAGCTTTTTTTTTCAGTTCTTCTCTGAGCAGCGCACTGATGTTTGTCATTTCATCAAAAGATTCTACACCTTTTCCGATCCATTTAAAAATCTGAACACCCCGGAACGACGGAGAAAGCGAAAGAACTTTGCATATTTCTTCCGGTATAAGGCCGGCAAGAGGGATTTTCTCCATATTATTATACTGCAGTCTCAAAAAAAAGATTTATTTGTTTTCAGCTTGTCCAGCATTTCGTTAACAGGCTGGCTTCGGATACCCTGCTTTTGAAAACTTTCAAGGCTGCTCATTGCATCCTGTCTTCTGTTCATTTTGACATAACAATCCGCCAGATCGATATACAGACGGTAATTTTTTGAATCATTACGAATAAGATTTGAAAGTCGGGTAGCGGCCTCCTCGTACTTACCTTCACCTTTACAGATAAGAGCAAGTCCGAGGGCTGCATAAATATCGAAATCAATATCAAGTGCTTTATTGTAATACTGGGCAGCCGTCTTATAGTCACCAGTATTACGGTATGCGTCACCTGCACGTGTAAGAATTACTTTGTTGTTCGGATCGAGTTTTAGTATACGGTTCCAGTATTCTATTGAACGATACTGCTGATTCATACCGCGATAGCAGTCAGCCAGACCGAAAAGTGCATAAAAGTTATTTGGATCCATTTCAAGCGCACGTTCAAAGTATGAAATTCCCTGATCGAATGTTTTAAGTTTACGGTGACAGTTTCCTATGGATGTAAGTACGCGTATATCTACAGCATCATTATTGAGTTCAAGCATTTTTGACCAGTAATAAAGCGCATCTTTGTATTCCTTGAAGTCATAATGAAGGTGTCCGAGTCCAATAAGTGCATATGCATTGTTTTGTTCCATGTCGAGCACTTTCAGATATAATTCTTTTGATTTTTTGAAATCACGGATTTTGCGATATGCGTCTGCAACACGCGTGAGAACGGTTATATTACGATCATCGTGGACAAGATACTGTTCCCAGATTTCAATCGCTTTATGATACTGATTGAGTGCCTTATAACAGTCTGCGAGGCCGAATAATGCATAGTTATTACCAGGATGATACGAAAGACATGACTGATAGAAGCGGATAGCCTCATTAAAATTGTTGCGTTTACGTTCTGAATCGCCTAACCCAACAAGTGCATAATTATTGTTGTCTTCGAGTTGAAGAATTTTACGGAATGCATCTTCCGCTTCCTGAATTTTATTGCTTTTCAAGAGGAGATATCCTTCTTTTGAAAATTCTGAAATTTTATCAGACTGCGGATCACTAGCTTTTTCTGCGTCAGTTTCAGCTGGAAATGACGCATCTGCTGTAAATGTCTGTTCATTTTTTGAAATATCTTCAGTGTCCATACAAATGCTCCTTTTTTTTAAATCAATCTTCTTTTAGTATGATTGAAATGATTTTTGCCAGATCTGCATAGACTGGCTCAGACTTTTTTACATTATGAGCAAGAACGTATTGCTTGAGAGCTTTTATTCCCTCTTTTTTTTGCATATATGCATCACCAATTCTTGTTAAACCATCCGAATATCCGGTTGTGACAAAAATTCTCCGGGCGCTTTCAATGTCTCCCTGATTATAAAGAATATTACCTTTTCTGTTCAAAACTGCTTTTTGTTCTGAGGTTAGCGATAATACAGGTGAATCTGTAACCTTTATAAATCCTTCAGGTCCCTGTTTATTTTTTATCTGTTTTTTAAAATCGTCAGTCATGAAACTCTCTTGAAAAAAAAGCGATATTCCTTATATATGGTAACATTTTTTGTGCAAAAGTCAAGGAATTTTCAAAATCAACAGGAATTAACAACCTTAACATTCTGAATAGGGGTATTAACCTCTTCATATGAATAAAAATCAACAATCGATCTTCCGTATATACGCTGATCGCTCCGATGAAGGCCTTGGATTTTATCTGGCATGAAATGCTCTTCGGGACGGTGAACAAGAATTATACCGCCCTGTGCAAGCATTTTTTTTTCAAAAATTTTTGATACCAGATCTTCATGATATTTATATGCAAACGGCGGATCCAGAAAAATGTAATCAAAATTATCTCTGCAGCGTTTTATGAAATATTCGACAGGCATAAAGTGACATTGGATCTTTATGCCCATGTCTTTTTCTGTGATTGAAATATTTTGAATAATAGTAGAAAATTTTATTTTATCCTTTTCACAGAGTGCGACGTGAACCGCACCTCGGGAGACAGCCTCGATTGCGATTGTCCCTGAACCGGAAAAAAGATCAAGAAATGATTTTCCTGTTAAATCACCGAGAACGGCAAAGACTGATTCACGCATTCTGTCCATAGCCGGACGAATAACTCCATCCGGGCATTTTGTTGTTCTTCCTGAAAGTTGACCACCAGTTATACGCATTTTTATTACCGTCCTGCATTGAGCGACCAGTAGATCTGGTCATGTGGCAGCCGTGTGTTAGTTCCGGCAAAATCAAAGGCTGTCTTTTTGTCTGCCGTACGAGTAGAAATTATAGCTCCATTTTTCAATAATAGTTCAATAAGCGATGTAGAACTGCTGCTTTCTGCCGCATACATAAGCGGTGTTTTTCCTTCCCAGAATCTGTTGAGCGGTGTTCCTTTGTCCAGAAACAGTTGTACTTTTGCAAGATATACTCTCTCTGAAGAAGTTGTCCCTATAATAGTATATATGAATGATTTGAATACATCATCTTCAGACGGATAATATACAGTAAGTAAATCTGAAAGTATTTCAGGATTATCTGAATATTGGGCAGCTATGGTAAGAGGGGAAGCCTTATAGTTGTTTTGTACACGGATATTTGCACCATGAGTGATAAGTGTGCGTACAAGCGTTTCGTTATTTTGATAACGAACTGCATACATAAGAGGAGTCCATCCTTCTGAATCTGCCGCATTTACATCCGCACCTGAATAAAGCAGTGAATCTACTTCCCAGTCATTACCTTCCTTGAGTGCAGTCATCAGCGGTGTTACACCGTTTGCATCGGAAATATTTACATCTGGAATAGATTCTTCTTTGAGAGACGATTTCTGGATATCTGCACCGGCAGAATCGTCACCGGCATAATCATAAAGAGATGTCCTTTTATAGGTAGAAATTTTTGACGGTCTGACTGCTTCTGTGTCTGATGGTGGCAGCCGGACTGCTGTGTTTTGATTTTGAACAGCGACAGGAGGTATTGAGTCCTGCTGGACTGCCGGAGAATTCTGTTCCGGTTTTGTTTTACCGATTGCCTCAGGTGTACCGCCTGCAGCCGGTAGAGCGGGAACGGTGTGTGGTACGCCGGACGGAACAGCAGCAGAAACTGCGGCAGCTGACGACGGTACAGAAGCCGGAATGTCCTCCTGATTATCATTCGAAGAAGAAATTCCGGTACTCCCACTGAACAAAAGTGTAATATCTTTTTCATGCAGATAGGATTTTACGAGCTGCTGTACCTCTGTTGAGCTGTTTTCGTCAATGTATTGAGCAGCATACTTCCCTGTTTTATCCTTTGACATGAGTCGTGTCCGTATCTGGTTTTTTGAAAAAGTTCCATATGATAAAATAAGTGCAGCTGTATCAGTATCTTCACAGTACCTGCAGGCATATGAAACTGCAGATTGTCCGATTTTATTTTTTTTTGCAGGACTGATACCTGCGTCAAGCAGTAGTTTTATGATATCTTTACTGCGTTTCCGGAAAATAACACTCATAAGAAGCGTGTCATTGTTTTCTCCGACTGTATATGTAATCAGATCGCCGTTTTTTTTGAGTGCTTTTGTTATGTCCTCTACCGATCCGCTTTCTATAAGGGCATCGTATGAGCTGCTGTTATCTGACGCGGAGATTTTCGCCATAGATACGGTATAAAAAATAAGAAAGAGAAAAAAAAGACGGATTATATTTTTTTCTGATTGCAAAATCATACTATATTATATAATGCAAAAAGGAATAGAAGCAAGTACTGATAAAATTATTCAGATTGTCCGGTTGTCAGAGAAGTGTTTTTCTTTTAATTTCCGAATTTATCTTGACCCTTGTGTGCAGTTCTGTTATTCTTATAAAATCCACCCCTTGGAACTTCGTTGTGAGTTCCCTAATGCCCATAAGGAGATTATATGAGAAAATATGAACTTATGACTATCTTCCCGATCGATGAGGATAAGTCAAAGAAAGGCACCGACGATGTGCATAGTGTTCTTGCACAATATGGTGCGGAAATTGAAAAAGAAGAACCGTTCGGAGACCGCGATCTTACCTACGAAGTAGACAAACAGAAACGTGGTCGTTTTATTCTGTTCACTCTTAAACTTAATCCCGGAAAGATTTCAGACCTTGACAGGCAGTTCAAAATCAATATGAACCTGCTTAAATATCTTTTCGTAAGACTTGATGAAAAAGAAGCAAAATAAAAATATTTGAAAAGTCAGAAGACTGGAGGTGAAGTATGACAGATATGAATCACGTATTCCTTATAGGACGTCTTACAAAAGACCTCGGTGCTGATGAGCGTTCATTTGCATATGTAGGGAATGGTCAGTTGGCTCGTGCTAATGTGAGCATAGCTGTAAACAGAAGCAAAAAAGAAGGCGACCAGTGGACTGACGAAGTAAATTATTTTGATATAACGATCTGGGGGAAAACAGCTGAAAATCTTAAGCAGTATCTGATGAAAGGAAAGCAGATTGCTGTAGACGGTTATTTAAAACAGGACCGCTGGCAGAAGGATGGACAGAATTTCAGTAAAATTACTGTTGTCGCAAACTCTGTGCAGCTTCTTGGTGGAAAATCGGATGGCGGCCAGAGTGCCGGGGGTGCTCCGAAATTCCAGCCAAAACCTGCAATGAATACACAGCTGGATGATATGCAGAACAATACATATACTGCAGATAATGCAGTGCCTGCTGACGGCGGTTTTCCTGAAGACATTCCTTTCTGATTAATGGAGAAAAATATGGCAGACGAATCTAAAGATAATGCAACAGAGGCAAATGCCCCTGTTGATGAGAAAATGGCTGATGCAAACCTCGATGTCAGTATGAATAATGATACTGACCGCGATGGAAATGACAGTGAAGAGCGCGACGGAAACGGGCGCAGTGGAAAGGGCAAGACATATTTCCGCAAGAAGGTATGTCGTTTTTGCGCAAATAAGGCAAAAATCGACTATAAGGATGCCGACAGTCTCCGTCGTTTTACAACAGAACGGGGCAAAATTCTTCCACGCCGCATAACAGGTACATGTGCAAAACACCAGAGAGAGCTTGCCCGCGCAATCAAACGTGCACGTTCAATCTGTCTGCTTCCGTTTGTTGCTGACTAAAAAAATATCAGGCGGCGATCCAACTCCTGGTGACGCAGCCTGAAAGAAAAATAGGAGCTTGATATGAAAGTCATTCTGAATGTTGATGTTAAGTCCCTCGGTGAAGAGGGCGATGTAAAGAATGTTGCTAATGGTTATTACCGCAACTTTCTTGGACCGCGTAATCTTGCAGTTCCGTACAATGATGCAACGGTAGCTGCTTTCGAGAGCCGCAGGGCTGAGATTGAAACTCGTAAAGAACAGAAACGCAGTGCTTCTGCAGGCCTCAAGGAAAAACTTGAAGCACTCAATCTTGAAATCGTTATGCCGTGTGGAAAGAACGGTAAACTTTTTGGAGCTGTTACGACACAGGTTGTTGTTGACCTGCTTTCAAAACAGGGTTTTGAAATTGAGCGTAAGCGGATTGATATTCCTGGATTGACAATCAAGTCTGTCGGAAATTATCATTTTTCTGTAAAACTGTATGAATCTCAGACAGCTGAAATGAAGATAGCTGTAAAAGGTCAGGAAGATAAAGGAAACGAACCTAA
Source organism: Treponema sp. (assembly GCA_041669845.1). Lineage (GTDB taxonomy): Bacteria > Spirochaetota > Spirochaetia > Treponematales > Treponemataceae > Treponema_D. The sequence continues at coordinate 47,198 of JBAYAJ010000001.1, read as the reverse complement.
AGAAACGTCAAAGAAAGTGCGGAAAGAAAGAAAAGCTGAACCGGTAGAAAGTGCCGCAATGGGAGAAAATACCAATACGGCAAAAAATAACGCAGAATAATCTGTCAGCGGAATGTTGGTTTTGAAAGCCGGCAGTTTTGTAAACTGCCGGCTTTCTGTGTCTTTAGGAATATGTATCTACTTGTGGATATCATGTTAAAAAGTTGTTGATATCCTGTTTATAAGTATCACAAAGGAGTATTGTAATGGAAAACGGGACACAATTAAAAGACAAAGTACCGCCGCACAGTATGGAAGCAGAGCAGGCAACATTGGGAGCGCTTCTTCTTGACTGGAGCGCTGTATCGGATATTGTCACTATACTGCGTCCCGACCGTTTTTATTCTCTTCAGAACCAGATTATATATCAGGCGATGATAAATCTTTTCGGTCAGAGCGTTAAAGGCGATACACTTACTGTTATTAATGAACTTACAAAAGAAGGAAACCTTGAGAAAGCTGGTGGTGCAGCGTATCTTGCTTCTTTAACAGATACCGTACCAACAAGTGCCAATGTTCAATACTATGCACAAATTGTACTTGACCAGGCATACCGTCGTGATCTTATAAAGATATCGTCGGAAATGCATGCATCTTCGTTTGATGAAACTCATGACAGTCAGATACTTATAGAGGAAGCAGAGAAGAAGATTTTTGCTCTGTCTGAACGCAATGAGACGACTAAAGTTCATGATATGAACGAAGTCATGACAACTACGATTGATCTTATAGACAAACGGTATAAGAGTAAAAATGCATTCACCGGTATTCCGTCGGGATTTCATCAGCTGGATACGATGACAAGTGGTTTTCAGAATTCTGAACTGATTGTTATAGGTGCCCGTCCTTCAATAGGTAAAACGGCACTTGCGCTTTCAATGATGGAATATATTACAATCGATAAAAATATTCCATGTGGTTTCTTTTCTCTTGAAATGTCGTATCAGTCAATAGGGCAGCGTCTTCTTTCTCAGGAATCCCGCATTCCAGGCGGTAAACTCAAGTCTGGCCTTTTGCAACTTAAGGATTTTCAGAAACTGCAGGACGCGGCAGGACGGTGTTTTAAAGCTCCTCTTTTTATTATTGATACGCCGAATATGAAGCTTATAGATTTACGTGCAATGGCACGGCGGCTTGTTGCCAATCACGACGTAAAAATAATTTTTATCGATTACATAGGTCTTATTACGACGGAAGATGCATCTGCTCCTGTATATGAGCAGGTTGCAGAAATATCAAAATCGCTGAAAGCGCTGGCACGTGAACTTGATATCCCGATTGTGGCGTTGTCTCAGGTTTCTCGTGAGGCAGAAGGTGAAGAACCAAACCTTGCCCAGTTACGCGGTTCCGGCTCCGTCGAACAGGATGCCGATGTTGTTATTTTTATACACCGCGACCGGAAATGCGAAGATCCTGTCCAGCCTGCAAAACTGATTATCGCAAAGCAGCGTAACGGAGCAACAGGGCCTGTAGATATCGTATTTGTTCCAGCCTGTACAAAATATGAAAACAAACAGGAACAGTAACTTTGAGTTATTTTACTTTTTTGTGTCTGTTGCTGATGTTACTTCCGTAAGATCGTTTTTTGACAACAGTCTGATTTTGCCATCGCTTCCGGTAACTATAATTTTATCACCGGAAACTGTGACAGGAGTGCTGTTTTTTACAGAGACTGGTGACTTGAGTTTGAGCGTCAGAGCGGAGTCATATTTGCCAAGTACCCAGATATTGCTGTCCTGTATGATGCAGTAGAAGTCGCTGCCGTCCTGTACGAGTACTGAATTTTCAGAGACCGTTTCGTTGCTTTCTTTTGTCATTTCCATAGTGGCTGGATCAAGAAGAATCAGTTTTACAGCTCCGTTACCGCTGTTTTCACCGGCAATTGCAATAAAATTGTTCCCTGCTGTATAAACAGTTCTACCTCTGATATATGTCACGGGAGAAGACTGCATTATTTCACCTGTTTCTGCATTTACTTTTACCATTCCGGAAAGTAATTCTGTATCATCGATAAGCTGCATACCATATATAGCAGATGTCTTGGAATCAGCTGCGGACTTATCCATGACCTTCTGCTGGTCTTTTGCTATTTCTGTACGTTCTGTCTGGGCTTCAGTCTGCTTTTTATCGGCCTGTGTCTGAGCAGCTGCTGCCTGCTGCTTTGCCTCGTCGGTTTTCTGCTGCTGTTCATCGGTTTTCTGCTGCTGTTTTTCTGAATCTGCCTGTTTCTGACCAGCAGTCTGCTGTTTTTGGTCAGCTGCCAGCTGTTTTTCCTGTGCGGCTGACTGTGCCTGTTTATCGTTTGGATTTGCTTCCGCGTTTTTTTGTGCTGCAGCGGCTTCTTTTACTGCAGTATCAGCCTCTTTTTGTGCCTGAACAGCTTCCTGTTTCTTTTCTTCGTTTTTTTTCTGTTCGTTAACAAGTTTTTTTTGTTCTTCGGTCGCATTTTTTTGTGAAACTTGTGCTTTTCCGGCTGCATTGTCCGCTTCCCGCTCTTTTATATCGACCATCTGTTTACGGTTTTCAATATTTTTACCGTTGTCTTCCTGCATTGATTTTACGACTTTTGTGTCGCTGATCACGGATGTATCGACTGTACTTAATCCGCCGTCAGCTGCATCAAAGAGTGGTATAACAATCTGCGTATTTCCCGGCCATTCGTTGTATTTTAATGCAAGTCCGCACGATGTGGCCGTAAGATTTGTCATGACGACGTTTTTGTATTTTGCCTGATATGTATCAATTTTTCCGCGGTATACAGCATTATAGACGGTTATGAATACAGCAAGCGTATCTGCATCTTTAGCTGAATAATTATATGCTGCTGAAAGATATGCCGAAATAATGCGCCGCAGATTGACTATATGGTCGACTGTAGCATCTTTTCCTATAAACAGAATGTCGGCATCAAGTTTTCCTTTTTCGGACGGATCAACTGCATGTACGACATAGTATCTGTTTTTTTCTCCTGTGGATGATGCGGATGCCGGTCCTTTCCCTACGACAGTTCCCATACCGGAGCCTATAGCTCTGATGCTGGATACCGTATCTATGACTGCGTGCGGTCCGGTATAATTTATGAAGACGACAGTATTCTGACTGCCTGCACTTTCAAGTTCGGATTTATCCACCTCAAGGGCTGATACAGGAAACATAAAAATAAGAGTACAGATTACCATTAAAAAAAAATTTGATAAATTATACTGTCTGTTCATAATTCCTCCGAAAAAGCACTTTTCTATTAATTACTATGTTAAAAAGTATACCATCATAATTGTATTTGAGCTACTTATAATTTTAGACCGGAAATATTCGTTAAAATATTCCGTGCATATACATGAACACGGTTGTCGTACTGCGGATACAGTAGTTTTGAAAGTATTTCCCGTCCATGCTTATAGAAAGCAGGCCTTCCCATAAAACGGCATATCGAATAGACGGCATCGCACAGGGAAAAAAGAAGTACGTCGTCCTGTACGGATATGGAAAAGAGTGCGTTGTCAAGTGAATCAAGCAATTTGTCATCCGGATCGTATCCACAAACGGCTGCTGTTTCGAGCAGTGTATGCATATGTGTCCTGTTTCTTTCACAATTAATGAGTTGCGCAATAAGAGGCTGGAATGTGTCTGTACCGTACAGCGGGAGTTGACTCAACATGCGGTCTGTCCCTGTTATGTCGGTACTGAATACAGAAGATTCTGGACGACCGCCTGAACTTGAATTACGCAGAAAAGAGAGATATTCGCGTCCAGCATTAAGAAGCTCATTCGTCCATTTTATTTCGTTTCTACCGTACATTCCATTGAGCAGCTCACTGCGGCGCCCGTCTCCTGTCAAGCCGCTTCCGAGGTCATTGGTAATCGACCAGATTTTGAGCGGTATATCGTTCTGTTCATTTGATCTTATGAATGAGTCATAATTTGGGGTTGGAAGCTTTTTTTCAAAGTTCTGTGTTGATGGAAGGTCCTGCATAATGCGGTACCCGGTGACAGCCCATGAAGTTCTGCAGAACACAAGAAAACCACTCGTTGTATATGTGAGATAATTCCATGCCGTGCTGCTGCTGTTTTTAAGAGGCAGTATGGCACTCCATCTACAGACTCCGCTGTCAGAAATATACACAGCATGATTGTCATCTGCGATAAAGAACCCGTTTTCAGACACTGCTGTATATACGGTTCTGTTCGTGTTGATATTTGGAACTGTAAGTGTTGATAAAACTGCACCGCTTCTGGTATTGAACAGCGTTATTTTTGCATTTCCTGACTGAGACTGCACAAGAACAGCCCGGGAAGAACGGGATGGAAGAAAGAACGTATTGTCATTTTTTGTTGTTCCCGAAAATATACTGTTGTCTGCAGAAAGAGCCCATACTGAGTGTACATTATTATTTTTAATCGAACATAAACCGGCACCTCCTCCGGTAAATGTAAGCAGCAGCCCGTCGCTGCATGACGCGGCTGATGTTACAATACCTGTAAAAGTTATTTGTTCAAGTATTTCACCGAACGGAGAGATACGTACTGCCGCTGTTTTGCCGCCGTCCGGTTGCATTAGAAATACGACAAGGCTGCCGTCCGGAAGTTCCATTAAAGGGATCTGACTCTGTTGTTCTGTTGAAAGATGCCACTTGCATATTCCTTTTATGCTGTAACAGGCAATATTTTTTCTGCCGCGTACAAAGATACGACCGTCTCGTCCTTTATGCGGAGCTGAAATTATTGAAAAGGGAACAGTTGAAGACCAGAGTGTCAGCCCGCTGGGATTAGTGAGTGAAAGTGTCTGTCCGTCGTTTACCGTGAGAAGAAAATCACCGTCAAGCACTGTGAGAAATGGATCCGGTCTGCCGGGAACCGCACGCTGCCAGAGGATTGTGCCTGTATCAGTACACGCTGAAATCATCCGTCCGTCTGTGAGAACGGCAAATCCGTAAGATGTCAGTTCCGGAGCACATACAGCTTCACCACTTACCACTGCATTCCAGTTTGCTTCCTGTGAGGAAACCATAATCTGTCTTACAGTAGTTGTTTCAGCAGAAAGAGAAGGTATTTCTGCTGAAACAACTAAAAATACTATGCAGATGTGTATAATTTCAGACAGTCTTTCCATTATTGTTTTCCAGAACAAGCGATGCCAGGCTTTCAATATGGCAGGTATTCGGATAGAAATCGAGCAGCGTAAGTGATTCAAGTCTGTAACCGGCTGCAATAAGGCGGGATATATCACGTGCATGTGTTGCAGGGTCGCAGGAAAGTGAACGGATGACCGGAATTCTGCTTGTACACAGCCATCTGCAGACTGCATCTTCCATGCCGTTTCTGGGAGGATCAATCACTGCTGCATCAAAATCCGGCTGCTCCGCAGCGAACTGCTGTACCCATTTTTCACCGCTTACGCCGAAACTTGTATGTTTCTTTCCTGCCATGTTCTGTTCGGCGAATACAAGTGAATCGCGGTTATGTTCAACAAGCGTTACTTTGTTGAATCGGTCTGCAAGAAATACCGAGAACGTACCGCAGCCGCTGTACATATCAAGTACATTAGAGCCGCTTAGTCCGCTGCAGAGCGCCTGTATGGCAGATTCAAGTACCGTCAGATTAGACTGAAAAAATCCCCGTACATCGAAGCTGATTTTTTTACCAAGTAGAGAAACTGTCACTATATTTTCCGGAGAAAGAACTGTACCTGAAAAATGTTTTACAATACGGTTTTTTATTATTTTTTTTCCGCCTCCGGTATGTGTCTGAGCCGGATCTGATTCAGGAAGAGAAACAACTACTTTACTACCATCGTTTCCTCCAGCCGATATGACACGATCTGCCCCGAAGAGATGGATTCGTCCTGAAGGACGCTGAGACGGCTTTACAAGCGAAAACCAGTTGTTTATTTCTTTATTTGCAACAGAACAGCTGTTTACAGGAATTATTGTGCTGCTGTTTTTACCTGTAAGTCCTCCGTCGTTCAACTGAAATCGACAGCGGTACCCTGTATCTGGTCCGGAAAATACGGTTATTTCAGGTATGACGATACCACAGCGTCTGAAGCAGTCGGAAAGTACCTGTTTCCGCAGTTCCTTCTGGTATGCAGGTTCTATATGCATCATATTGCATCCACCGCATAAGCCGTAATACCCGCAGACTGGCTGTATTCGGTAAGGTGACGGTTCAAGAATATTCACTATGCGGGCCATATCATAGTCACGCTTTGAATCTGTAATTTCGACTTCAAGTTTTTCTCCGGGAACCGCATACGGTACAAAAACTGTTTTACCGGTATTTTTTCCTATACAGTTTCCCCCGAAAACTATTTTTTCTGTTATAATAATAGGATGTATATACATTTATACTAGTGTATCAGATTTTTTAAATGGGGGATAGTAATCATGCAGATGCAGAGTTTTTATCAAAAAATGAGCGATGGAATGGAAATCTCGGTAAACCGGTGGATTCCCGATAAAGACCATAATATAAATGGAATAGTACAGTTGTGTCATGGTATGATGGAACATGCGATGCGCTATGACCGGTTGGGATCGATCCTTGCTGAAAACGGATGGATATTCTGTGCTTATGACCAGCGGGGGCATGGAAAGACGGCGCAGAAAGCTGAAAGCGACGGAACAGGTATGTTCGGTATGCTTGCAGAAAAAGATGGATTTAACCGTGTTACAGGTGATTTGAATGAAGTAATTATCCGTATTAAGAATGATTTTCCAGAGAAGAAAGTTGTATTACTTGGTCATTCGTTTGGTTCTTTTGTGTCACAGGCATATATTGAAACATACGGTAGTCATATTGATGCATGCGCATTATGTGGAACTTCCGGCCCTCGTATTCCTCTTGTAATGGCAGGAAGTTTTACAGCTCATATTGTAGCGCTGTTTAAAGGGAGAAAATACTGTTCACCATTTTTGAAACATATGGCATTCGGCTCATATACAAAGCATATTTCCAATTCTGTAAACGGGCTGGAATGGTTGAGCCGTGACAAGAGTAACGTACAGATGTACATGGACGATAAATGGTGTGGTTTTGATCCCACGACGGGTTTTTTCTGTGATATGGCACAGGGACTTAAAAAGATACATGCTGCATCGAATTTGAAGAAAATACCGCATACTCTGCCGGTACTTATTGCTTACGGGAGTGAAGATCCCGTTGGAGATTATGGAAAAAGTGTCAAGAACTTATTCCATATTTACAGGAAAAACGGGATAACTGACGTTACCCTGAAAGAATATCCAGAAGACCGTCATGAGATTTTTAATGAAATCGACAAAGATACGGTGACAAACGATTTTCTGTTATGGATTAACAGTAGAATAAAACCTTGACTTGACGAAATGGCATTACAAGTCATATTATCAATATATTGTGCTGATTCGTTATGGAACTGATAAAAACGGTAAGCCTGTTAAGAAAGCTGTAATTTATACAAAATCAGAACACGGTATTCCGAAAGAAAAAATAGATAATGATGCTCTTCGTATAGTTGAACGCCTGCGTGATGCAGGTTTTAATTCCTATATTGTCGGGGGAGCTGTACGCGATCTACTTGTAGGCAATGTCCCCAAGGATTTTGATATTGTTACCGATGCGACTCCATCGAGAATAAAAAAAATTTTCAGAAATTCCCGGATAATCGGCAGACGGTTCCGCCTTGTTCACGTTCTTGTCGGTCCGAAGATTTTTGAAGTCAGTACGTTTCGTTCTACGGTGGAAGGTTCTATCGGAAACGATTTCGGTTCAATGGATGAAGATGTTCGCAGAAGAGATTTTACGCTGAATGCGCTTTATTATGATCCTGCCAGGGAACAGGTTATAGATTATGTCGGAGGTGTGCGCGATATCCGAAAACATGCACTGCGTCCTGTTATCGCTATGGACCGGATTTTTATTGAAGATCCGGTACGAATGCTTCGTGCCGTAAAATATTCTGCAACGACAAGTACCAGAATGTCTTTTGTTCTTCGCAGAAAGATACGCCGTTCGGCAAATCTTCTTTCAGATATTTCTCCTTCCCGTCTTACGGAGGAGCTGTTGAAAATCATTAACAGTGGTCATGCCTATGATATTGTCCGGGAGGCACTGGACACAGATTTGTATATGTATCTTCAGCCGGCAGCAACAGCTTTGATGTATGCAGACCGTGATTTTGAAAATGCATACATGGAAAGTCTCAAAAAACTTGATGAACTTTCCGGATCAGAAAATGATATCCGTTTAGGTCGAAAACTTGTTTTTCTTATTTCTGATTTTGTAAAGACACTCACTGACTGGAAAAAAGAAATTTCAGCAGATTCTTCGTCTGGTGAATTGTATGCGCGTACATGGAGCGAATGCCGTCGTTTTGTGCTGCCTATGAATCCTCAGCGTAGTGAACTTGAATTTGCTGTACGTACAGCACTGTCATCGCTTGGTGTGTCTGTCCGTTTGCCTAGACGGAGACATCAGATAAAGTCTGCAGAGTTGAAAAGTGGAGTTCAGTAAGTTTGAGGCAGGTCCCGGAGACGACGACAGACGCATAGACAGAGTTGTACGCCGTTTTCTACCCGATAAAAGTCTTTCGTCAATATACAGTTCAATCCGGAAAGGGTATGTCAGAATAAACGACAGGCGGATAAAACCTGAAACACATATTTTTAAAGGTGATATACTGTCTGTCGCGTGTTTTCTCCTGTCAGAAAAGGGCATACCTGACAAAGGGAAGAAAATGGGAATGAACTTTCCCTATGAAATTATTTTCAAAAATGAACATTTTTTTGTCATAAATAAACCGTACGATGTTCCTGTACAGCAGACTGAAACCTGCGGACATGCGCTGGCTGAGACTGTTGCTGATTATTACCAGATTATCAGAGGACAAAGAATGGAATCGTTGTCGTTTATGCCGGGACCGCTGCACAGACTTGACAGAAAAACGACGGGAATACTTTTTTTTTCGTGGAGTCTGGAAGGTGCACGGTGGTTTTCCAGTCAGATATCGGCACACGTATTTGAGAAAATATATCTTGCTCTTGTTCAGGGAAAGCTTTCTTCAACTGAAGAATGGGAAGATTTTATTGAAAAAAAAGATGATTTGATTTCTTCGTTCCATACAGTCCGGATTGTGAATAATTACGGAAAATATGCACATACAAAAGCAGAGCCACTGGATTTCGGTATATATGATGGTATTCCTGTAACTTTTGTAAAGTTTACAATTAGTACCGGACGCATGCATCAGATACGGGTCCAGTCGGCATTCCATGGGTATCCGCTGCTGGGAGATACTGCATACGGAGGAACTGCAATTCATGAAGAGCAGAATTTTTTTCTTCATGCATATGAAGTAGATGTTGGAGACAATAAACTTGGTCTGCCTCAGTCTTTGAAAGCTCCTATTCTGACAAATTTTAATAATATGTTAAATAAAATATTGATAAACAGGAAAAACTCGATTATACTTTAGGCTAGGGTTCCTCTTGTGCATTTATTCCATAAAATTTTAAAAGAACTTCTTCAACCTTTTACAACAGATACAGTTTATGCGCTTGTCGGAGAAAGTGGTACTGGTAAAAGTTATAATGCAAAACTTGTTGCAGAACGATATGGACTTAATGCTATTATTGATGACGGTCTGCTTATTCAGGATGACAAGATTCTTGCCGGACGCTCTGCAAAAAGTGAGCAGACGTACATGGGGGCTGTCCGGGTTGCACTTTTTGACAGCAAAGAACACCGCGATGAAATAGCCCGGAAAATTAAACATTATCACATCCGGCGGATACTTATTCTAGGTACGTCTGAAAAAATGGTACTAAAAATTGCGACTCGTCTTCAGCTGCCGTCTCCTTCAAAATTTATACGCATAGAAGATATTGCAACAAAAGAAGATATTGAACTTGCAGTAAAATCGCGTCAAATAGAAGGAAAACATGTTATACCGGTAGCTTCCATCGAAGTGAAACGTCGCTATCCCAATATTTTTTCAAACGGAATACGGTTTACTTTTCATAGATCGAATCCATTAAAAGTTGTTTCGGCTGACAACAAGAAGGATAGTAAAGTTGTTGAAAAATCGATTGTTCAGCCGGAATTTTCGAAAAAAAATCGTATCGCCATTTCTGAGGCTGCGCTTGTTCAGATGTCGATGAACTGTATCAGAGAATATGACAGCGGTATACGTGTAAAGAAAATGATTGTCAGAGCTGACAGCAGGGGATACCGTCTGGTGAGCACAATCGATATACCATCGGATGACTTTGCTTCGACAGATCTGCCGCTTACAAAACGGGTCGATAATCTGCAGAAAAAAATAATCGATAAGATTGAAAGTAGTACCGGAATTTTTATCGAGGAAGTAAACATCATAATCGATAAAGTGACTACCGTATAATGAAAATCGATAGGTCTCTGTCCAGTGAATACAGCCGGGACTAGTAAAAAACGGGATGTAATGGTAAAATAATTACATGTTATTGTCAGTAAAAGAACAGCTCAGGCTGTTTTTCGTAAATCCTGTATTTTTAGCATGTATATGCAGCTGGTTTTGTGCCCAGTTCATGAAAACAATAGTTTCTCTTTGCTACGGCAGAATCCACAGTTATAATGAATTATTTGAAATGATGTTCTGGAGAACAGGGGGACTCCCTTCCAGTCATTCAGCGATGGTGTCAGCACTCTGCACGTCAATTGCATTTCATTCTGGCATAAATTCTGATGTGTTTGTTCTTGCACTTTGTTTTTTTCTTGTAACTATACGGGATGCACTTGGCGTCAGACGGGCGAATGGTATTCAGGCCAGAAAACTTAACGAGATAGGAAAAACGCTCGATTGCAGGGGGATATTACGATACACGCAGATGAAAGAAGTTCAGGGACATACGCCGCTTGAAGTCTTTGTAGGTTGTCTGCTGGGGTTTTCTATTGGACTTGCTTTTTCGCTTTTGTGAAGTATAAGCGTATGTACTCATCGCTGAATAAAAAATCCATTTCAACAGCTATTGCTGTGGTCTCTGTTATTATTATTTTTCTGTTCAGACTGATACCATCGGGCAGTTTATGGAAGGGGTATCGGATTGTGTATGTTTCGACTGGCTGTGATAGTAAATATATTGAAACTGCTATTGAAAAAACGGGATGCAGCGGAGTCATTGATCTTGCTTCACAGTATGTTCCTCTTTCACTCCCGGTCGATACACCTGAAATGTCTCTTGCTTCAGCTGTTCAGGATAAAAATGGATATCTTGCCAGACGAACCACATATTTTTTTGACAAGGGTAGAAAATATCAGCTTTATTACGTTCCGGACGGTGAGGTAAATAAAGCTGAAACCGTAGTTGAGTTTTTGCAGCATAACGGAATCAGTGCCGGGATAAATACACAAACAGGATATCCGTGGTTGATTCCGGTGGTTTGTCTTCTGTTTGCTGTTTTACTGGATGTACTTGCCACAAATCGTGTTATTTTTGTCTGTTTTTCGGCTATTCCTGTTTTTTTCTCGATATGTGCACCTTCGTATTCTGGTGCTTCGGCGGTTTGTCTTTTGCTGTATGCACTTTTCCTTGTACAGCAGGTATGGAATCGAAAAAATACAATGAATTTTGTCCTGACGAATATTACTGTTTTATTCTTTACTGTTTCATCTATCATAATTGCAATTATGACTTCGCTTCGATCCGGTCTGATTTTTGCGGTAGCAGTCACCGGTACTGCGGCAGTTATGTATCTGGTTTTGCAGGCAGAAAAAAAACATAATAAAAAATATTCTTTTGTTCCTGTTATGATTTGTGTTGCGGATATCACTTTGTTTAAAACTAAGAAAGCAAAGCGCGGAATGGCTGCATGTGCTGTTTTTATTATTGCGCTTACAGCAATCCTTCTGGTTTCTGCAGATTTTTCCCATTCTTCAACACGGATGCAGCTTCCTTCGTCACATGCTGGCTGTATTGTTGATGGATTCCCGTCGCTTGATGATTATGTCGTATGGTGTTGGAATGCAAGAACAGAGCCATATCGTTCACTTTATTCTTCTAATAAGGAAACCATATATGAAAAACCAAAGAATGGTGATACAGTCGTATTTCCACGATATGCTGAAGATGAAAAAGGTATAACAGAAAGTAATATATCATTGAAATTCGATGCATCATTCCGCAGCAGTGTCCTGGCACAAATCGACAATTTAGATTTTCCTGCAGTTGAGAAGCTTTTGAAAAAACAGGGGAAATATTTTCATGCAGGATATGCCTTTTCATCATCCGGAGGAGGAATGATGTATCTTGTTCTTATGATTATTTCTTTTTTTATACCTTTGTGTTTTTTTATAAATATGTATTTATTGGACGGCAGATGGAGTAAGAATCGATGAAAATAGTTCCTGTTGTGTATGCTGAAAAGCGAAAATTTTTTAAGGATGCGGTCAATGCGTTTCTTCCACGAATTGTGACGGTACCACTCACCCAGGAAGCCGGTTGCAGGTGCTCAAGTCTCGTGAAAAAAGGAGATATAGTACGTGAAGGACAGATTATTGCAATTCCAAATACAGGTCTGCCATCTGAAAATCCGGCGAAAATACATTCTCCTGTTCCGGGAGTTGTTCAAGAGATAGTATTATGTACAGGACCTGATGGTCGACAGGTAGAGGCTGTAAGAATAAAGATGTCCGGGTCATTTACGTATTTAGGTAAGAAGAAGATTACCGTTGACTGGACCATGCTCCCGGCTGCTACAATCATTCAACAGCTTTCTGACAGAGGAGTTGTCAACACTTATAAAACATCGGAACCAGTTTCTCTTGCAATGGAAATTGATACTGTGAGAAATAAAACAAATCGTCTTTTAGTAGTTCGTATGTATGACGATGATCCAACTCGTGTAACGGATTCCCTGCTGTCGTCGATGTTTCTGAATGAAATATACACAGGGGCTCTTATAACTGCACGGGCAATGAATGCAAGTGGAGTTGTTTTTGTAATCGATTCAAAATCTCCTGTACCGGAAATAAATGAACCGGAGGTAATTCCAATTCGTTTTGTTAAAATCAATATTACAGAATACCCTGCCGGTTTTAAAAAAGAGATAAGAAAAGCTGTAAAGAAATCGATTAGAGAGCTTCCTTTTTCAGATATAGCGACTGACGATTTGTACACAGATGCATCTACAATGTATGAAGTATGCAGTGTTATTAAGGATGGTATTCCTGTTATTGATAAATATGTATATATTTCCGGTGAATGTATCCCTGCATCGGGAATGCTTAAAGTACGAATAGGAACAACCGTCCGGTTCCTTGCACAACAGTGCGGAGGTTTTATCGTTCCTCCGGCTGCGATAATTATTAATGGCCTTATAAGTGGATATTCTTCAGGTAGTCTTGATATACCAATAACAAAATATGTAAAATCTGTATTATTTCTTCCTGCAGCTAAAGTACCGGAACAGAGGCAGTTTGCCTGTATCAGATGCGGAATATGCCGTAATATATGTCCTAGAAAATTAACGCCGGATGTATTGTATCGGTATGCAACGGGTGGAATAAAAAATGATCAAGCGTATATTCGTTCAGCGCTGCTTTGTTCGGGGTGTGGTCTCTGTAATTTTGTTTGTCCGTCGCGGCTTCCTGTGAGTCAGGCGGTAAAAATGCTGAAAATGCAGCAAATAGATGAAGGAGTAAAATGATGTCAGGGAAATCAAAAGATACTTTATATAGTAAAATGCTTATGCGTCCGTTCATATATGCATCTCAGTCGGTTGGAAATTCTTCGCTTATTTCAGTAATTCTTCTGGCTGTGCAGATTTTTATGCTTTTACTAACGAAAAGCTATAATGCTCTTTTTGTTATCGGCTGTTCGTTGTCTGGTTCCTTATGTGCAGAAGCGGCAGACAGACTGTATCATAAATCATACCATTTTTCAGATGTGACGTGTGCAGTGCAGGGAATTATTATTGGAATGCTTTTACCGTCGACGTTTCCGCCTGTTTCTGTGTTTTTTATTACTTTTTTTACAATGATTCTTTTGAAATACATGTTTGGTGGTTTTGCAAATGCATGGGGAAATACAGCTGTCATTACAATTGCGGTTTGTTGGATTATCGGTATGAATGCTTTTCCGGGACTGATAGTAACAAAAAATCTACTGCAAATGAGAAATCCTTCATATACCTTGATTCAGAATGGGGTATTTCCTGTTTTCAAATTCGATCCTCCTGTTACGGAGGCTTTGAATAATTCGCTTTTTAGAATATTAAAAGTGTCTATTCCTGATGGATACATTTCAATGTTATGGGATACGCATTCAATTATCCCCGCATTCAGATTCAATTTTATTACGCTTATTTCTTCAATAATATTATTTTCATCGGGAATGCTCAGTATGCTGATTCCTGCGTGTTTCATTACAACATATGGGTTGCTTATAAGATTTGCAGGACCTTTTTTTTGTGGCGGTATTCCAGGTCAGGGTGATTTACTTCTTGCATTCCTTACAAGTGGGACGATTTTTTGCAGTATATTTGTTATTCAATGGTATGGAACAACACCTCTTACCTATGCGGGGAAAACTATATATGGAATTATATGTGGTATATTGGCTTTTTTGATTGCGGGCTGCGGAACATCCTCTGTTGGAATGGTATTTACAATTCTTTGTGCGAACATAATTTCTCCTATAATTCAGATTGTTGAAGATAGAAACAATAAAGAAGCTTTATACAGCATGCTTGATGAAAATTTAAAAGACGAAGGTATCAGATGATGGATACAGAAAATTCTTCAAAAAAATTATTAAAACAATATGGAGCACTTGCGGGGATTATTGTGGGATTGTTCGCATTACTTACTTGCGTTATTCTTTTGTCCGAGAATAAATGGCAGAATGGACTTAAAGAGGAAATCAGCAGAGTATTGGAAGAGGAGGCCCCTGGAGAATGGATAGTAGGGGAGTACATTGAAATTAATGCGCCGGTAGCCTTAAGTTCTGCATGTTTTCAAGTTCGCAGAAAAGATAACGGAGCAAAGAAATATGCCTTGATAGTAAGAATTGAAACAATATATGGTCCTTTGCCTGCCGTATTTTTATACAACGACAAATCGGTTGCACAGTTTATAGGTATAGCGGGGCTTCATGGAAGAGTCCGGAAAGTAATTGGGAACGGAAAGAATGATGCGAAGATTAATTATTGGATTAAGCGTATACCTGATATAGTAAGAAACGCGGAAGAACCTGCATTTTATGGAGTAGGAGCGATGAAATAATGAATAAGAAATCAATATATGTGTATATAGCAGCAACACTTGCAATGGTAGTCCCTGCACCGGGGCGCTTTGTCTGTGGCATAATACTCGTTTTAGAACTCAATTTTCTTATGCTGGTGGGAACATTTGTTAAAAGTTTTATATATCATTTTAAATTACAGACAATGGAAAATGTTCTTTTGTTGTCTGTATTGATTGCATCAACGATGCTCGTCCGGCAGATACTTGTACTTACGATTCCTCTAATGGCTCTTCAGCTTGGTTTTGTTTTATACTTACCGACGGTATCGTCTTTCTTAATTGGATATATGTTTGGCAGCGAAAAGTTGCCATTGTGCAGAGAAATTTCATGTAATATGTTTTACAGCTTATTTTATTCAGTGTTTGCACTCGTGTTTTTTCTGTTTAGAGATATTGTAGGATTCGGAACAATAACATTGTTAACAAGTCATGGCATATATGAGAAAGTCCTGTTCGACTCGGGTAAAATCAGTGCACTTGTTTTTTTGGGGACTATTCCCGGTGCGCTCGTTTGTTCTTCAGTTATCCTTATTCTGCATGTTTACGTAATTAACAAATTTAAAATTCTTGAGAATGTGGAGCAGATAAATGGTTGATACTTTTTTTTATTTTTCTCTTTATTGCTCGGCAGTACTCATCTACGGAATAGGATTAAACAGAACAGCTGTTTTAAGCCGTTCTTTGGATAAAACGCTTTTCTTTCAGTTGATAAAATGTACAATAGTGATTCTCTGCTCAACTGTGCTGACTTTTATAATAATAAAAGAGTTGCTTATTCCTGCAAAATTAGTTGAATTGTATCCACTTATTGCTCTTTTGATTTTTATATCGCTTTCCGTTTTTGTTGAAATAATCATGCGGATTACTACTGGTTTTATAACTTCAGAATTTACTGTTTCTTATCTTATAATTTTACTTACACTGAATGAAAGTTTAGGAATAATAGATTCAATTGTTATTGCGGTAAGCTGCATGGTATCTTTCATTATGATTTTGCCCGTTTTATTTTCATTAAGGAAAAGAATTGAAGTAGCTCGTCCCAAAAATGATAAAATAAAAAAGAAAAGCCTCATTATGCTTTCAATGGCAGTAATAATCATAAGTCTTGCAGTTTGGAATGTATCGTGGTTTAATCAGGGGGTATTATGATGGTACTTTCTTTTATTTTCATTTTTTTACTTATTCTCCTGCTTTTACTTATATTGTTTTTTATGTTTGCCATTTTATTACCGGCAATGAAGAGAGTATCTTTTTCTGTAGACAATCCACTTTTTTCGGAGATAGAATTAAAATATGTTATTCCTGAAATAGAGCAGCATAAGGATGTAACAAAACATGCTGTAGTCTTATGCTCTCCAAACAAAAAATTCAATAATCTGTGGTTGAGTTATAATCCGGGCCAGAGCTGTAAAACTGTCAGTCAGATATATGAGTCGATCAACGATTGCAGATTTTCGTGTATTGGGCTTGGTGATTGTGTGAAAGTCTGTCCACAGGAAGCGATTATTATAAAAAATAATACGGCTGTTGTTACAAATTTATGCTGCGGTTGCGGAAGCTGTATTGAAGAATGTCCTAAACATATAATAAAACTTATGCCTCTGGAAACGAATGAATGTCGATTATGCTGTAACGTTGAAGGAAGTCTTAGTCATTGTTCTGATTACCAAAAAACACAGAATATAGAAATTCCTGTGAAAAAGGGCTTTAAAATATGGAAGACTTGTTATAGAATAATTACCAGGAGTTAGTTAATAAAAGTAGATGAATTCATTATGTGTCTGTTTCGGTCTGGAATCTGCGCCAGCCGGCATGACACTTCCCGATAGTGAAAAAGATTATCTGGATGTGTATAAACCCGCAGCAACATTTTTATATTCTCATCCTGATTGCAGTTTGTCTTTTTCTTTTAGTGGAAATCAACTTCAATTTTTTAAGAAAAAACATCCTGAGTTTTTAGAAATTCTGCAGCAACTTACAAGTAGAAAGCAGGTGGAAGTTCTTGGGGGCGGATTTTATAATCCTGTTTTTCCACTGCTTTTTCCGATTGATCGCAGTGGACAGGTCGATATGCTTTCTGCAGAGATACGCCAAACGACAGGTAAACGTCCAAGAGGTATGACGGTTTGTGCCAGCAGCTGGGATACATCGCTTGTGACAAGTCTTGAAACATGCGGTATTGAGTATGTGTTGCTTGACAGTTCTATTATTGCGCCTTCAAAACTAATGTACCTGCCTGTTATTATGTCTGACAGGGGAAAATCGATTGATATCATTCCGTTTTATAGAAAATATAAACCGTCGGAAGAAGTTTCTGCAGAAGAATATCTGTCATTGCTGTTTTCATCAGTGAAAAAAAATGTTCACGGCGATTGTTATGACAGAGATGAAAATGAACGGTATGTAGATATACTGTTTTCCCATGAGGAATTCCATCAACTGCTCAAAAGTGGATATCTTTTTTCAATTTATGAAACAGCAAAAGAGAAATTCAGCAGTACAATTCATTTTTCGTATCCGTCGTCGTACCGTAGAATTGCTCCGGTACGAGTCCCTGCTTTTATTACAGCGGGATTAAGTTCTGATATTGCACAATGGGCAAAGATCCCTTATACATCGGTGACAAAAAATGACGGATATCCTGTTACGATTTACGATTTTCTGCAAACATATCCGCAGAGTCTTGCGCTTTGTTGCCGCATGTTGTATGTAAGTATGCTTATAAACCAATATCACGGCGATAAAGCACGAAAAAAAGCTGCACGTGAGAAATTGTGGGCGGCACAGAGCGGAGAAGGTTTCGTCTGTACTTCAAAAGGGTCTCTTGTTAATTCTACATACAGGCAAAAAGCATATCGGTGTCTGAATGAAGCAGAAATGATTGTGCGTGATTGTGGTAAATTTGATGAATCTATTTCAAGTTTTGATTATGACGGTGATGGGACTGATGAATACATATGCCGTATGCTCAATTATACGTCATGTATAAAGTTGCTTAGCGGCGAAATATACGAACTGGATGTTATGCAGAGTGCCAGCAACTATGCGGATAATCCGAGCCGAATTGAAGAATTTGACGGTTGTACCGATGGTTATTACCGTGGAATGTTTGTAGACCATATTTTTTCTGATAATGATATTGGGAAGTATTTGAAAAATGAACCTTCTGGTACTGGAATTTTTTCGCAGTTGAAGTACAGTGAAACTCGTTTTTCCGGTCAGCACAATGAGATTCAGCTTTTTGCTCAGGCAGAATTTGGTGAACGAAAACAGAAAATCAGCCTTCGTAAAAAATATCTGGCTAACTCCAACGGATTTACTATTCAATATATACTTAAAAATGAAAGCAGTTCTCCTTTGCATGCAAATTTCGTCGTTGAATCGAATTTTGCTCAGACAAATTATACTGAAGGAAACTTTGTACCTTATAAAGTGGAAATTGTTTCTTCTGCACAGCGAAAGGAAATCGATACAACAAAATCAGCAAGCGAAATCGACAGATCTGGTTCGTTGTCTGATGTTTCCGTGGTTCAGATTTCAGATTATGAGAATGGTCTTTCATTTATGTTCGAACCGAATGAGAACTGTGGGTTTTACTTTGTACCGATAATATTTATGCGCCCGGAGTATAATGGAACAAAGATTGTTCCTGCTGAAATGACTTTTACTACGGCAATGTTGTGGCCGGTACAGCTGGAACCGGGTATGGAAATGGAGAAAACTGTCAATTTTAGTATTCTTAACTTAAATCGAAGAAATTCAAAAAAAATTGAAAAGCGAAAATAGGTGTTATTTTTGTTACGTTGACCATATATCCTAAAAAATCTATAATGATCTAATATGAATAGAAGACTTATTACCTCAGCTTTACCTTACGTAAACAATGTTCCTCATCTGGGCAACCTTATACAAATGCTGTCGGCCGACGTTTTTGCACGTTTTTGCCGCAGTCGTGGTTATGACACGCTGTACATCTGCGGGACAGACGAATATGGTACGGCAACAGAGACGAAAGCGCTTGAAGAGCATAAATGCCCGCGCGAACTTTGTGATTATTACTACAAACTGCATACGGAAATCTATGACTGGTTCGACATTGCGTTTGATAAATTCGGACGTACGTCGAATGAAGAGATTAAAGAAATTACACAGGAAATATTCAGCGACTTGGATAAAAATGGTTATATTCACGAGCATACAACGAAGCAGTTGTACTGCCCTCATTGTAAAATGTTTCTTGCAGACCGTTATGTGCGCGGGACGTGTCCGAAATGCGGCTATGAAGATGCCCGTGGTGATCAGTGCGACAAATGCGGTACACTGCTTGATCCGGTTGATCTCAAAAATCACCGGTGCAACACATGCGGTGCAACCCCTGAAGTACGTGAAACAAAACACCTTTACATAGATCTTCCATCAATTGCTCCTAAACTTAACGCCTGGATGGAAAAAGCCAGTGTAGAGGGAAAGTGGTCCGCAAATGCAATCCAAATGACAAAAGCGTGGATCCGCGACGGTCTTAATGAACGTGCCATTACCCGCGACCTGAAATGGGGCATTCCCGTACCTAAAGAAGGATATGAAAACAAAGTATTCTATGTATGGTTTGATGCTCCCATCGGTTATATTTCCATAACGAAACAGCTGGCTGATGAACTTACGGCAGCTGGAAAAGTTTCGTTTGATTACAAAAGCTGGTGGTTGCCATCAGAATCTGAAGAAGCCCGTGGAAAACCGAAAGTTGATCTTTTTCAGTTCATTGGAAAAGATAATATACCGTTCCATACAGTCATTTTTCCATCGAGCCTTATTGGTTCCGGACGTGACTGGACAAAACTATACCATATGAGTTCTACTGAATTTCTTAACTACGAAGACGGGAAGTTCAGTAAATCCCGCGGCGTAGGCGTGTTTGGAACCGATGCGATGGAAAGTGGAATCCCGGCAGACGCATGGCGTTTCTATATCTTTTATAACCGTCCGGAAAAATCAGATTATCAGTTTACATGGAAAGATTTTCAGGAGAAGTATAACAGTGAACTTATTGGGAATCTTGGAAATCTGGTAAACCGTACGGTACTTTTTGTCAGTAAATACTATGACGGTAAAATTCCTGCTGCTCCTGTTGATGAAGAATTATGGGCACAAATACGCGAACATGAACAGAAAATTACAGAGTTGCTTGAATGGGCAGAATTAAGGGATGCATTTCACGAGTTGTTTGTCATAAGCGATATTGCAAATAAGGCGTTTCAGGCAGCAGAGCCGTGGAAGAAACGTACTACGGAACCGGAAACAGCAGCGCGGCTTATTCATAACCTGTGCTATGTAATAAAAGACCTTATGATTATGGCACAACCGTACCTTCCCCAGTACACGCAAAAAATCATGTCTTTTTTTGGAAAAACTATTTTTGACAG
Source organism: Treponema sp. (assembly GCA_041669845.1). Taxonomy (GTDB): domain Bacteria; phylum Spirochaetota; class Spirochaetia; order Treponematales; family Treponemataceae; genus Treponema_D. The sequence goes on along the minus strand of JBAYAJ010000001.1, from coordinate 26,480 downwards.
CCGGACCGGATATCCTTCTTCAACCGGAGCTCTTACATGGAATGATCTTGGACAAATGGACGGACTTACAGAAATCGGACCAACAGAAGTGTTTTTTACACCGATGGATCAGAAAACTATGCTTGCATTCCGCGAAAAGTTCTCCGGAAATCAGAAAAACCGGACGGAAATCGGGAATAAAACTGGGCATCAGAATAAAAAAGCTGAAAAACCAAAAGAAAAACTTCCCCTTGCTGCGGATATGCCGTCACATTTTAATAAATACATTGCGCTCAAAGTTGCAAAAATAATTCAGGTTGACCGTAACCCTGAATCAGACAAACTATATATTGAACATCTTGACGATGGAAGCGGAAATGAACGCGTAATCCAGAGCGGACTCGTCCCGTATTTAAAACCCGAGGATCTGCTGGGCCGGCACATTATACTTGCCGACAACCTTGCTCCGCGGAAAATGCGTGGGGTTGAAAGCCGGGGAATGCTTCTTGCAGCAGACTATACCGATGCAACCGGAAAAGCGTGTGTTGAACCGCTTACAGCGCCGTGGGCGGCACCGGGAACTCCCGTTGTTCTGGAAGGAACAGATCCTGCAGTCCTGAAAGAAAAGGAAATCAGTGTGGATGTTTTTTTTCAGGTAGAGATTAAGGTAAACGACCGTCAGGTAATGATTGCCGGCAAAAAACTTGTTGCAGATGGAAGGACTCTTACTACAACCTGTGCTGTTAATAGCGGAGTAAACTGAAAAGTGTTTACGTTTGAAATAAAACTGTCTCAGACTGTATCATGTGCAGATTCAGGCGGACGCTTTCTGCAATCGGGGTTCTGGGCGGCATTCAAAGCAGAACACGGCTGGAAGCCGCTTTATTTTGATGCAAGCGTCAAGAACGCAGATGTATCATTTTCTTTTTCATGTTCCGTTCTGATTCGTACATTCGGGAAAAAACATGCTTGTTTCTCTATCGCTTATATTCCCATGATGGTGGAACTGCCTGTAAAATACCATGATTCGGTAGGACAGACCGCGGAATATGCACATCTGCTTATTGATTTTGCAGCTGCACTGAAGCAGTATCTTCCGGAAAATACAATCTGTGTGCGTTTTGATCCCCCTCTTGACTTTTATACGTGCGAAGACCGTGATTTTTTCGTGAACTCGCTGAAATCGTTTTCATCTGCAGATCATTTGAAAATTGTAAAAACAAAAGTCGATATTCAGCCGCCGGATACCGTGCTGCTGGATATTACGCAGAATCCCGATGCAATGCTTGGTGCCATGCGCAGCAAATGGCGGTACAACATTCGTCTCGCAGAAAGAAAAGGTGTTATTGTGCACGCATATAAAGCGGGTGACAGCGGTACTGATGACGCACTTACTGTCTTCTACGATTTGTACAGGACAACCGCATCGCGCGACTGTATAGCGATTCATTCAAAACGGTATTATGCAGATCTGCTTTCTCTGAGTGCTTCCGGGCGCACATCAGGTGCTCCGCTTATTACGCTCTATGTCGCGTCACATGGTAGCGACACGCTTGCCGCTATCATTACACTGTTTTCAAAACGTGAAGCTGTATACTTATACGGTGCTTCAAACAACGTAAAACGTAATCTTATGCCGGCATATCTTCTTCAGTGGACGGCAATAAACGATGCAAAGGCATACGGTTCTCCTGTATATGATTTTTATGGAATGCCTCCATCGGATGACAAAAAACATCCAATGTACGGCTTATACCTGTTTAAAACCGGTTTTGGAGGAAAAATCGTACATAGGCCGGGTTCAATCGATATACCTGTTTCTGCATTGTATAAATTGTATACAGCTGCGGAAGATATCCGGGCCTTTTATCACAAGCGAATCAAGAAACTGTTTACCCGCAGCAGCGCGGTTCCCCGCACAGGACGTGAATAATGAACATGGAAGCATTTGTTTTAGGTTGCGGAGGAATGATGCCGCTTCCGTACCGTCATCTTACATCAGTACTTCTTAGACGAGAGGGAGACCTTTTTCTTTTCGACGGCGGAGAAGGGACGCAGGTTTCACTGCGGCGGTTGAATCTTAAATGGAAAAAAATTAATGCAATATTTGTTTCTCATACACATGCTGACCATGTGACGGGTCTGCCGGGAATCATGATGCTGTCTGCCCAGGTTGACCGGACGGAACCGCTGTATATCTATGGGCCGCCGAAAATCGCTGAATATATTGAAACGAGCCGAAAAGTACTGGATATGTATATAAATTATCCTGTCGTCGTAAAGGAAATTACGGCTCCCTGTGTTGTCCACGGTGGAGACGGATTTTACATCAGAGCATTTCCGCTTGAACACACGAAGACCTGTGTAGGATATACGCTGGAAGAACTTGACCGGCCGGGCGAATTCTGTCCTGAAAAAGCGAAAGAGCTTAACGTTCCTATGGGACCGCTCTGGGGAAAACTCCAGCAGGGCATAAGCGTCATTTCCGGAGACGGAAAAACAATTATGCCGGAACAGGTGCTTGGACCTGCACGCAGCGGACGAAAATTCAGTTATGTAACCGATACGCTTTACAGGAGTTCTATAGCAGATGAAGTACGCGGTTCCGATCTGCTTATCTGCGAGGGAATGTTCGAGGATGCACTTATAGATCAGGCACGTGAAAAAAAGCACATGACAGCAAGTCAGGCTGCAACAATCGCCCGTGATGCGGGTGTACGGCGGATGGCAATGATTCATTACAGTCCGCGGTATACTGATAAAGAGCTTAATGTACTTCTTGAACAGGCCAGAAAAATATACCCGTCCGCGGAGCTCTCAAAGGACCGCATGCATTTTGACATTCCGTATATTGATTAAGGGAAAAGATGATAAGACTTGCTGATTTTTCCAAAACATACGGCAGCGGGAAAAACAGCTTCGCTGCAGCAGAACATGTAACATTTTCTGCCGAGAAGGGCTGTGCAACGGCACTTCTCGGTCCCAACGGTGCCGGGAAAACAACAATACTACGTGCCGTATGTGCACAGCATTATGCATCTGCCGGACATGTTTTTGTAAGCGGAAATGACGGCGTGATGCATGATGCTGCAGAGGAAACCTCTGTTGTAAAAGGACTTGTCGGATTTGTTCCCGAGCAGGCAATGCTTCCGAAAGAACTAACTGTTGCAGAACTGCTTGAAGAATGTGCAGATGTCCGTGGTCTGTATGGCGAAGATAAAAAAAACGCGGTTGTACGTGTTGTAACGGAATGCTCTCTTGAACCGGTATATACAAAGAGAATAGGAATTCTGTCTAAAGGTTTCTGCCAGCGTGTCTCATTTGCCCAGGCGCTCGTCGCCGATCCTCCTGATATTGTTCTGGATGAACCGGTAAGCGGACTTGATCCCGTTCAGATTGCTCAGATACGTTCGCTCATAAAACGAATTTCGCGTACCAAAACAGTGCTTTTATCAACGCACATACTGCAGGAAGTGACTGCGGTATGTAGTAAAATCGTCATACTCTCGCGCGGCAGGCTTGTTGCAGAAGGTACGGAACAGACTATTGCGGATTCATGCGGAGTTCAGACTCTGGAAGAAGCTTTTCTGATGCTGACGCGGGGTGAAGATGAATAAGACACCATTTAAACAATTTCTTCGTTATTCCGTTATTTCTGCGCTTCGGCGTCCTGTTTTTTTTGTTGTATCAGTTTTATATAATGCAGCATGCATACTTTATTATATTAAAGGAACAGGATTTTTTTCCGGTACTGGTAGTACTGATCTCAGACTTTTTTTTGCAGCCATTCCGTATGTAAGCATACTGCTCATTCCTGTTATATCGTCGGGAACCGATGATTCTGGATTTTTCGGTACATTTCCTCTTTCTTCTGCAGAGTACACCATAGCTTCATTTCTTACCATGCTTATACAGTTTTGTATCATGAGTATGACGCTGCTGCTGCTGCCTGTGTGCGTAAGTCTGTTCGGTGATGTTGATCCGGGACAAATATGCACTGGTTTTTTCCTTATTGTAATTTACGAAGCGTGCGTGATTTCGTTCTGTCTGGCTGCCGGTTTTATTTTCAGCCGGGGCGTTGCATTCGTTTTTTCTGCACTTTTTATTGCAGTAACGGATTTTATTCAGCTTGCTGTTTCTTTCCGGCGACTGAGTTTTACCTATCATTTCGATGCTGCCTCAAAAGGAATTCTGGACACACGCGATATTATTTTCTATGTCTGTCTGACGTTTTTCTTCCTTCTGACAGCTGTTTATATTCGAGAAAAGAAAAAAGGAAAAAAAATTACAAAAGAGAATAAAAAAACTTTTTTTCTCATGCTGCTGGTTATTATTTTTGTTTTTTTGGACAGTACACGGTATTATTGCCGTATTGATTTTACGCGCGATAAACAGTTTACAATATCAAAATATAGTACTCAGCTTTTATCACGGATTGATGATCCTCTTAAAATAACATATTTTCGCTCGCCAGCCCTCGTAAAGCTTTATCCGCAGGTTCGCGATATCTATGACTATCTTGATGAGTACGCTTCTACAAATAAAGACGTGAGTCTGAAGCTTCTTGATCCTGACAAAGAAAAAGTTTCCGGTCTGCTGGATAATTATGGTATTCAGAGTCAACAGATACAGACTGGTGGAATAAATAAGACTGAATATTTAAATGTATACTCTGCGGTGGTTATAGAATATGGGGGAAAGAATCAGGTTATTCCATTCATAATTTCTGTAAATACACTCGAATATGATCTTGACCGCTGCGTTGATACACTGCTGACAGGGAAAAAAATGAGTGTTACAGTGCTTTGCGGTAACGGAAAAAATACAACCAGCGATTATACCTATGTTATTCCGTGGCTTACATCGCAGGGGATAATATGCACAGAAATATATATTGAAAATATCTCCGAAAAACTGGCAGAAACAGATACTGATACAGTATTGCTTGTATTTGGTTCCTCAAAATTTAATGATGACGAAGCGGCGGCTGTCGAATCATTTATACTCCGCGGTGGAAAAGTTTTTTTTGCGGTATCACCATATGTGGCGGATGTTTCCGGAAATTGGTCGATTACAAAAGAGGATAACGGTGTTTTACTGAAAATGCTTTCTTCGTATGGGTTCAGTTTTACCCCGGAAATAGTGGCAGATATTTCTTGTGCACGAATAACAATGACAAGCGATACAGATGAAAAAGGTAAATACTCAGATTCATCTCATTCAGAACAGATTAATTATCCGTTGTGGATAAGTCTTCTTCCGCAGAAAGAAGAAAGGCAGGGGATGACTTTATTCTGGCCAAGCCCTCTGTCTATTGAAAATGAAAGCATAGAACCTCTTTTGGTTTCGAGTACTTCTGCGTGGACAATAGATGAAGATGATTCAAACCGAACAAAACTGTTTGAAACAAATCCATTTATTGTTCGAAATTTACAGACAAACAAAAGCAAAAAACAGTTTATTCTCGGTGCATACCTTGATGGAAAAATAAGGGGATATTTTACTCCGCAGGAAAGTGTAAAAACAAGAATTGCAGTCGTTGGAGATCAGTACTTTGCCGACAGCCTGATGATGGAATATGCGGGTGGAAGTTCCGGTGATTATCGTAATCTTGATTTTCTGACGCATATGGTTTTAAAACTCGATGGGGAAGAAGGATTGGAATCTCTACAAAACAAAAATGCATCATCGACGACATTATATAAATTTTCAGATATGGTAACATTCAAAACCATGATGACAAGAATGTATATCTTATTGTTTCTCATTATTCCGTTACTGTATGCAGTTGCTTATATAATTACTATTCTTCGGCGCAGAAAGATGAATAAAGAACTCCTCAGGGGGCTGCTCAATGAAAAAAAATAGTGTTCTATTAGTATATGTATCTGCAGTATTAATAGTATTTTATGGGATTTCTTTTATTTCAGCGGTTCGTGGACGTAATGAGGAAAAACATTTTCAATCTGTACTTATGAACCGAAAATACGAAAATATGCTGACTGAAATGGTGATATCAGGAGAAAATATTTCTATGAAGTTGTACCGCCGGAATGGGAATGATTTATGGGAAGGTATGTGTGACGACGTTGTATTTCCGGTAGATAACAGGCAGGTCAAAACGTTTATTTCTCGATTAACAAAGATTCGCAATATGTATAAAATATCTGACAATAAAAATAAATGGGATTCTTTTTCATTGTCAGACCAGCAGGCTGTTACTTTGGTATATAAAATCGATAATAATATGTCTACAAAAATTTACTTTGGTGGACAGAATTTTACAAAAAACAGACGTTATATGAGAACTGCGAATAAAATTTCTTCATATGAAATAGATTCTGATTTGGATGTATTTCTTACAGCAAGAGAATCATTCTGGTATGATCCATATGTAATTCCACGAAATGTTACAAAGTCATACGTTGATGATATACAACGTATAAGAATAAACGGAATAATTTATGATCAAAAAGACAAAGGTTTTGAAGCAAAGTGTGCTAAGCTTTCAGAACTCAGACATGGTGAAATATCTTCAATTCCGAAGGATGGGAAAAAAGTATATTCGATTGAAGTTGAGTCAGGTGATGGTCTCTCTCTCTATATATATGTATATAATTCTGTTGAAGGAAAAATTTTGGCATATACTTTTAAAAATACTCTTGATGAAAAAAAATATGATTACAACTACGCAGTTAAGATAAGCAGCTGGACATTTGGCAAAATTGAAGAATTGTTTCCATCTTTGAAGAAATAATCATGCTACTGTAAAAAGAATCAGCGAAAGTATGTTATAGGCAAAATGTGCTGCTGTGTTTGTCCAGACGGAACCGCTTTTTTTGCAGCATATCCGCAGAATGATGCAGGCAATAGCTGCGTTGACGACAGATGCCGCTCCTAGATAGCGGTGTGAAAATGCAAAAATAATTACAACCGCGCTTTCACTTATAATTTTAGAAGAGCGAAAAGTAAGCAGGGGAATGTGAGAAATAAATCTGAACAGCATATCGGGAAGATACAAACGATAGAGTACTTCTTCAAAAAATGATGCCGCAGCAAAATCCAGAATACAAAAAAAATACTGTAACATAGATACTGGGCGTACAGGTATTACAGACGGCTGAAGCCCCGTAAGGTGAGAAAAAAGTTCTGTAACTGCAGCTATAGTACAAAGCAAACCGAATGTAACGAGCGTATATCCTGAGTTGATGAAAAATGTGATATTTTTTACTGTTTTTTTTCTTTTTTGTTGGTCGTTTTTCATATAAAAGGCCCATAGAATCATTCCTGCTATATAAGCATAGATAATTTGCTGAGATGGAAATGACCATGTAGTAAATATTTCTGTAGCAGCATTATTAACGAACAATGGAGGCAAAATGACAAGGCAGAAAATAAGAGAAAAAAACAGTATGTCTGTAAATGATTTTTTATCCATAACTATTGCACTATGAAAAAACAAAGACTTGTGCTAAAGTATATACTACTGAGGCATTTGTGTATATTGTTGGAATAATAATTGCAACTGTAATTATTGCTGTTGCAGTAAAACTCTGCCGGATTTATCACGATAAAATAAAGTTTTTTCTGACAGGTTTTGATTCGAAATTTACATTCTCTGAAATCAGTTTGCTTTGGAAAACAGCAATAATCTGTAATATAGCGCAGCCTCTTTCTCTGTATTGGTCTCTCGCTTCTTTAACTCGATGTATTTCACAGATAAAGACTGATGCAGACCGTAATATCGGTAAAATGACTTTTTCTTATTCGCAGCGTCTTCTTACAAAACTATATTCATACCGTACGAAAATAGAAAAAGAAGCAGATAAAAAAAAAGGATTAGAATCTACTCATTCGCTTGATAAGGATCAACGTCTCAGAATTATTCTTCCGGGAAAAGGTGTATTCTTTTCCCGGATTGTGAACAATGCTCGTGAATTGACGATTAGTGTTCCTACGCAGAAAGGTATGATTCCAGTAGAGGGAAATGATTGGATAGGAAAAACAATAAATGTGTATCTGTGGCGAAAAGGTGATGCCCGGTATGTTTTTGATACTATCGTTTTGGGGGAAGGACTTTTTCTGGGAAAGCCGTCTCTTTATCTGCGGCATACAGATAAACTGCTCCGTACTCAAAAAAGAAACAGTGTCCGAGTAAAGTGCCGGATTTATGCAAGTCTGTTTATTATCAAAGACCGTGTAATTAATTATAATGCAGTTGAAACTAAAGCAGGTTATCGTTGCCTTATTGAAGATATTTCAGAGTCTGGTGCGATGGTCCGGATTGGCGGAAAAGGTGTACCGAACATACAGATAAAACTTCAATTTACTCTTGAAGATAAACTTATTGTTATGTTTGGTGTTGTTCGTACAATTGAATATAATGAAACAATCAATCAATCTCGTCTTCATTTTGAATGTATTCATATTGAACCACAGATGAAAAACGAGGTACTGAGCTTTGTTTACAACATCATGCCGCAGGAACAAAAAGAAATTTATGATGCAATTTCTCTTACAAATGAAGATCAGAGCGAGAGTGGAGATGAGGCTGATAAAAAAATAAAAAACAGCAGTGAAGATAATAAGCTGAACAATATAAGAGAACAGAACTCTGAAGGGAACTTGGAAAAAGAGAATTCGGCAGATGATTTTTCGCCTGATTTGCCTCAGGAAACACAATTATATTCAAAAAAAGAAGAAGATGTCAGGTTTAATAGTAATAAACCGACTGCAGTAAATGCAGCTGAAACAGTTTCAAATGATGATATACTGAACGAGGTATAAATGAGAAAAATTATTTCAGTTATGATGATATACGCAGCATATATATGTGTATTATATGCGGGTAGTAACGGACGGATAAAGTTTATTAAAGGAAATATAAGCGAAAAGACTGCGGCTGTACGGGAAGCTTCTGATGACAGCGAAGCTGCTGATCTTGCAAATGCTGCGATTGATTTTGCTCTCGCAAATAAAGCTGAGCTTGGAGACGACCGCGATCTTGACGGTCTTGCAGTTGCCGGAGTGCTTGCATTACCGTCCGCATTTGTTGCATCATATGATCAAAATATGAAGAATGCTCTTGTTAATAAGTTTGGACAATTATTTACGGAGTTTGCCAGTGATACAGTCAGAATTGCTGTTATAAACAAAACGGCGATACTTAAGGATGCCGTTCCACTTGGTTCTTTTGTGCAGATGCTCAATGATTTTCTGCAGAACTCTGATGGTGCCACTCCTGATAATGAGGTAATAAAAGCTGCTGTTAATACACTGGGAACGATAGGAGACAGTCAGTCTTTTTCAGTTATTTATGACTGTGTTTCGCAGCAAAAATGGCCTCAGTATACGACAGAGATGAACAATTCACTTTCTCTTCTTGCTGATAAATCAATTCCACAGATAATTGGTATTATTCAGGATGGAAATACCAAGACTATACGCCTGTTGTTTGATCTTTTTTGCAGAAATAGTCAAAATTCTTCATCTTTTAAAGCAGAAATCGCTGAAAATGTGCTCTCCGAGACTATATATTTAGCAGACAACTCTTCAACTGTGACAAAAGAAACTGTGAGTATTCAGCTTGACTCAATGCGCATTATTTCTCAGTTAAAATGGACCCGTTCTTCATCAGTAATGATTTCTTTCTTTAACCTTGCAAAGCGTGAATATATTGCAGAAGTTATGACTGACGATGAATTTGCAGAAGTCATAAACGGTGTTGCTAACGTTGCACCTATTGACAGTTCATCAGTCCTTTCGACATATTTGATGGAGTTGAACAAGCAGACCGAAAACGGAACTAAATTGAGTGATAAAGTTGTGCTTGCAGTAATCAATGCGCTCGGAGCAATAGGCGACAAGTCTTCATTTGATTCTCTGTTATATGTTACGTATGTAAATTATCCTGAAAATGTTATAGCCGCCGCTCGCGATGCGCTCGCGAGGCTTAAATGGTAATTTTTCGAATTGTAAAAAATCCTCTTGTTTTTGGTGCACTCATTTGTGCCACAGCAGTATATTCTGGTAGTATTTCTGTAAGAAACAAAAGGCATTTCAGCTCTACTGTATCTCCGTCTGATATCATTTTTATGAAAGGGAAAATAGTTTCAAATCCAGTAAAATCGTCACGGACGCAGAAATATTTGTTGCAGTTTGAACCTAAATTTGTTAGAACTTCAAATGGAATTGTAAGTACATGTTCTGGTATACTTTCTGTTATGATTGACAGCAGTATGGTGGAAGCATATTTTCCGGGAAAGCTTTATTCCGAAGGCTGCAAAAAAGGAACACTCATTTGTGAAAATGGAGCTATTGCGGAATTATCCGGTAGAACGGGAGATGACGATATTTTTTTTGCAGACAGCGGTTGTTCGAAAGGTTTTCCTTGTACAACGGCTGGAAAAATTACTCACGTACGTGCGTTGTTCCGTGTTCAGTTCAGACGGCTTATGTATGCATGGGGAGCTGCAGGAGGATTCCTCCTCGCATTGCTTTCTGGAATAAAAGAGTATACTGAACAACAGACGGTAGATGCTTTCAGAAATGCAGGCTTGTCGCATATTCTGGCATTGTCTGGCATGCATCTTTCTATTTTTTCAGATCTTGCAGTTTATGCAGGGTATGGCATATGCGGAAAGAAAGCTGCTCAGGTTTTTCAGGTATGTGCGATTTTATTGTTTGTCTGGTTTGCAGGATTTTCTCCTTCTCTGCGGAGGGCTTTTTTCTGTAGTATCGGTTTAATGATTTTGTCGTTATGTGGAATAAAAAAAATCGACATGCTATCTGTATTGTCTGCTGCATTTCTTTGTCATATTGCTGTAGTTCCCTCTGATTGTATGAACGCTTCATTCATGCTTTCTTATGGTGCTATGGGTGGAATATTTCTTTTTAAGGAATTAATTAATGGTAAGCTGTCATATATATTTCCCAGTTGTATTTCTTCCAGCCTTTCCACAGCTGTTGCTGCTCAGACTTTTACAACGCCTGTATCACTTAAACTGTTTGGGACTTTTTTCCCAGGGGGAATTATAGCATCGGTCGTTGTGTCACCTTTTATTACAATATTTATTTATATAGGGCTTTTGTTTATTATTCTCTGTCTGTTTTTCCCGGTGTGTGCCATACCTGCAGGAATTGTTTTAAATAGTGTATATTCTGTTATAAAAATAATTGTTGTGGTATTTTCATATATACCGGGAATATCAATTCAAATATAGGAAAATAAGGAATAAGTATGGAACGTCCAGATTATAATTCTCCGACGGCATTAAAAGCTTTGCTTGACAGCACGGGAATGTCGATGCAGAAAAAATTCGGGCAGAATTTTTTGATAAATGCAACGGCAAGGAAAAAACTTATAGATCAGCTTGGGATTTCTGAGGGGGTGAGTGTTTGGGAAGTAGGCCCTGGACTTGGTTCGATGACGGAAGAACTTCTTATACGAGGAGGAAACGTTACAGTCTTTGAGATAGACAGAGGTTTTATCCGGATGCTTAAAGAATTTTTTAATTCGTATCTGGAAAAGAAAAAACTTCGAATTATAGAGGGAGACGTTCTTAAAACATGGAAAAGTGTTTTGACAGAATACGGTAAACCTCAGTTTTTTTTCGGGAATCTTCCATACAATATTGCTGCGATTTTAATTGCTGATACAATTGAGCAGGATGTCCGCTTTGACAAAGTTATAGTCACTGTTCAGAAAGAAGTTGCACAGCGTATGGCAGCACTTCCTGATACAAATGACTACTCGTCATTTTCGATATTATGTCAGTGGGCATATGATATTTATCCTTTTATGGATTTATCGGCTGGAAATTTTTGGCCTAGACCGAACGTAGATTCGCGAGCAGTAGTCATGAAACGAAAAAGTGATTTTCCCTGTTGCAAAAATAAATCATTGTTTATGAAAATGCAACGTGCATTATTTATATCACGGCGAAAAAATATCAAGAATAATCTGACTATGTTTTTGTCGGATGCGGATAGAGCTGTCTCTGCTCTTGAGAAGGCAAATATCAATCATTCCGTACGTGCAGAATCACTTACAGTTAAGAAACTACTGGAGTTGTCTGACATATTGAATGCTGATATACTATAACTATGAACTGTGTCAATATCAGAACAAATCTTGAAAAAATAAAGAATATTATTTCTGATGCGGAACGCTTATCAGGAAGGGATAACGGAAGTGTTAAACTTCTTGCAGTGAGTAAATTCCATCCGGTTGAATCTGTAATAGATGCAATAAAAGCAGGACAGATGATGTTTGGTGAAAATCGTGTTCAGGAAGCGTTTTCAAAATTTGAGGAAATTTACAGGACATATCCGAAAACCGAATTGCATATTATCGGTACACTGCAGAAGAATAAAGTTGGACATGCAGTACAGATTTGTTCGTGTATTGAGTCTGTTGACAGATTAGAGTTAATTCAGGAAATAGAGAAATATTGTTTAAATAATAATAAAACGATACGTATATTATTTGAATATCATACCGGGGAGGAATCAAAATCGGGATTTACTTCCTATGAAAGTCTGGAGAAAGCTGTCGCTTATTGTGCTGAAGGTAAATCTCCTCATATAATTCCTTCTGGTTTTATGACTATGGCACCTTTTACTCAGGATGAAAAAGTAATTCATACATCTTTTTCGACTATGCGGACAACTGCAGAAAAAATTAACCAGGAATTTCCTCAGTTTTCTATGAAAACTTTGTCGATGGGAATGTCAGGAGATTACCGCATAGCAATTGAAGAAGGTTCGACAGAAGTACGTATAGGTACAGCAATATTTGGAGAGAGGGAGTATCCCACGTCATGAAAAAAATGCGGCAAACAATACTGATATTTCTCTCTTTGTGCATATTTATATCATTATTATCTGCCGATGACACGACGAGTACTACACCTGAACCATATACAAATGATGAATTTCCTCAATTTATGAAGGATGCACGCCGGACTGAAATAATAACTTTCGGTGCAATGCCTTTTGTTACGCTTAACACAACATTAGGTTATTCTTTTGTACGGTACAGTCAGCATGATTTTTCGTCTGATTATGTTCCGAATCCGTTTGCAAAAACCTCGGATAGTAACGGTTTTACGGAAGATGAGCAGAAAACAATTTTACTTACTTCGATCGGTATAAGCGTAGGAATTGGTCTTACAGATCTTATTGTTAATATTATACGTCGTAATATTGTTCAATATAAGAAACATAATGAAAATACCGCTCCTATTATGATAAAACCTGTTGAACAGGATAAAGATGCCATTCAAATACAACTTTCTCCACCTTCTTCTGATCAGAATAAAATATCGGAAAATCAGTCGAATTCTGGTATAAGTGATAATCTCGAAGGCAATTTTACCGGAGAATAGAATGCCATTTTTCAGCGCTAAAGTTTCTGACGATTTTTGTGGCTCTGTACGCCTTGATAAATATATTGCATCTCTTTCGAACGGTATGAATCGTTCAAAATTAAAAGCTGGTGTTTCTGAGATACTCATTAATGGTAAACGTGAGAAGATTTCATTCAAAGTAAAAGCAGGGGATCAGATAGATATAGAATGGGAGGATAATATTCCCGACGATATAATGCCGGAAAATATTCCTTTAGATATTATTTATGAAGACGAAAATATTACTGTAATAAATAAAAAACAGGGTATGGTGACTCATCCTGCATCTGGCAATTGGTCTGGTACACTCGTAAATGCTTTGTTATATCATTGGGGAAGATCTTCTGTTGTACAGATAAAGGACGGTAATGTTTCAGAAATGCTTGCAGCAAGGAGACCGGGAATAGTACATCGTCTGGACAAAGATACATCTGGTGTTATTATTACTGCAAAAAACAGAGATGCAGAAGAATGGCTTCAATCTCAGTTTAAATTGCATAAGCTGCGTAAAGAATATATTGTTATTGTACGCGGCAGACCACCGGCATCCGCCGGCGACATTCGTACACAAATTATAAGAGACCCAAAAAATCGAAAGCGATATAAGGCTGTGACAGGAACTGAGGAAGGGAAGTCTGCGGAAACATTATATCATTGCCTTGCATGTTACGGAAATTATTCACTTTTGCGGATACGTTTAAAGACTGGCAGAACTCATCAGATTCGTGTACACATGAAGTATATAGGTTGTCCTGTTTTGGGAGATTCCATATATGGAAAAAAAGATGAACTCTTTCCTGATGCAACTCTTATGCTTCATGCACGTGAATTGATTATAAGGCTTCCGGATAACAAAAAATTTAAAATATTTCGTGCTGACATACCTGAACGTTTCAAAAATGTAATTGAAATTTTAAGAAAAAAATATCCCCGGATTGTTCCTGATAGTTTGAAATGAATGAAAATAATATAAAAATACTGCATATGCCTACAAAGAAAGATCCTTTTGTTATTTTGTCTAAGCCACACGGAATGCCATCTGCACCGCTTACTGAGGACGATAGAAACAACGCATTCTGTTATGTGGCTGATTTATTTCCGGAAATTTTAAGTGTTCACGGAAAAAAAGAAATAGAACATGGCTTGATTCATCGGCTTGATAATGATGCAAGTGGACTTTTGGCTATAGCGTCTACTCAGCTGGCATATGACGAATTATGTAAATCACAGAAGAATGGTAATTTTGAGAAGATATACAGTGCCATCTGTGTGCAGAACGTGGAGAATGCAGGCTCGCTCGGAGGTTTTCCGCCTGTTCCTGTTATGATGAATATGTTTAATGGTCAAGAAATTATTGCAAGGTCTACATTCAGACCATTTGGAGAAGGACACAAACAGGTACGTCCTGTAACTCCTGAATCAGGGATGTCCGCAGAACGTAAGGGGGGAACAGCAATATATTGTACAAAAATTGCAATAGAAAAAGTTGAAGGAGAATTTGTAAAAGTTCAATGCAAAATTACGGCCGGTTATCGTCATCAAGTCCGCTGCCATCTTGCATGGTTTGGCCTTCCTGTTTTAGGTGACAGACTGTATAATTTTTCTTCTACAAATTTTACGAATAAAGAACAGATATTGCATTTTGAAGGAATCATGCTTTGTTTTCCACATCCTCTTACTGGAAAAAAACTTATATTTACAACCACGGATGAAAATAATTTAAAATCTTAATAATATTATAACATGACTTATTCGTTAAATGATTGTCAATCTTTTAGAAGCATTCATATTAATTCTACAAGAGATATGATATATACATTACATTACATTAATTTAGAAAAGCTTGTTAAACTTACTATAATGTATATTCTGTCTACCAATATTAATATCTGTCCATTTTTCCCATTATTTCTCTTGAAATAAAACGACTCACTCTCTATACAATTTTTTCCAGTTTTTCACGAATAAATTCACTCTTTTCTTTAAGTCCAATTTTTCCTAGTTTCAAAAAAATCATATTTGGATGCATAGGATCGAGTGCTATGGTATCTGGACTTTCTTTAATAAGTCGTAGAACCTTATCAACGGATATATCTGAAACTTTTGTAAATGAAATTCCTATAACCCCTTGATGTTCTTTTATTGAATTTATATTGAGTTTTCTACATAAAATTCGAATTTCTGCAAGGGACAAAAGGCTTGATACTTCGTCAGGAACAGGACCAAAACGATCGTTCAATTCATCTACAACTCCACAAAATTCCTCGTCAGTCTGAATGGATGCAATTTTTTTGTATATTTCCATTTTTGTTTGAGTATTCTGTACGTAGGAATCAGGAATAAATCCAGTATATTCCATTTCCATAAGTACTTCATTTTGAATCTTATAGTCCTTTTTCATAGTAAGACGTTCTACTGCTTCATTAAGCAGCCGTAGATATAACTCAAATCCAACGGAATAAACATCACCTGACTGATCTTTACCAAGCAGATTACCTGCACCACGAATTTCCATATCTTTCATAGCAATTTTAAATCCGCTTCCCAGCTCTGTAAAATCACTTATAATTTTAAGACGTTTCATGGCGACTTCTGACAATGATACATTTTGAGGATAGAATAAATATGCATAAGCTTTACGATCGCTGCGACCAACACGTCCTCGAAGTTGATAAAGTTGCGATACACCGTACATGTCAGCACGATCAATTATTATCGTATTTACATTTGGAATATCTATTCCGTTTTCAATAATCGTAGTTGAAACAAGCACGTGAAAACCACCCATTTTAAAACGACGGAAAATATCGTCAAGTTGTTCACTGGTCATCTGACCATGAGCCACATCAATAAGCATTTCAGGAAGAAGCATTTCAAGTTTTCTACGAGTCTCCGGTAACGACTCAACTCGATTATGCAAATAGAATACTTGTCCTCCCCGCTCTACTTCACGCCTGATAGCTTCTGCAATACGAATATCATTAAAAGGTTCAATCACAGTTTCGATAGACTGCCGATTCTGAGGAGGTGTGGTCAATAAACTCATATCACGTATTTTCAGCAAACTCATATGAAGTGTACGGGGAATCGGAGTTGCAGACAATGCAAGACAATCTATATTAGCTTTCATTTCCTTTAGTTTATCTTTATCCTTGACACCGAATCGTTGTTCCTCATCAATTATCATAAGCCCTAGATTTTTAAATACTACGTCTTTTTGAATTATACGATGCGTACCAATTAATATGTCCACATCTCCAGTAATAAGTTTTGTCAATGTTTTTCTTTGTTCAGCAGGAGCTACAAAACGGGATAACTGTGCAATTTTCACAGGAAAATTTCGAAAACGTTCAATACATGTTTCATAATGCTGTTCTGCAAGAATTGTAGTTGGTGCAAGAAAAGCGACCTGCTTTCCCCCCA
This sequence comes from Treponema sp., assembly GCA_041669845.1. Classification (GTDB taxonomy): domain Bacteria; phylum Spirochaetota; class Spirochaetia; order Treponematales; family Treponemataceae; genus Treponema_D. The sequence continues at coordinate 9,669 of JBAYAJ010000001.1, read as the reverse complement.
TAACAGCCTTGAACGCAGCACGCATGGCAATCTCTGTTTTCCCATAACCAACATCACCACACACAAGCCGGTCCATCGGTACAGGTTTTTCCATATCTCGTTTTACTTCTTCTGTGACTGTTGCCTGATCAGGTGTATCTTCGTAGGGAAAAGAGGCTTCAAAAGAAGCCTGCCATTCAGTATCCTTCGGGAAAGGAAATCCGGGGGATGCTTTCCTGCGTGAATATAAGTCAATTAGCTTCTGTGCAAGGTCTTCAACAGCTTTCTGAACTTTATTTTTTCTATTTTCCCAATTTTTACTACCGATGCGATCTATTTTTGGTGATTCACCCTCATTTCCAATATATCGTTGAACCATATTAACTTGTTCAATCGGAACAAACGCATATTCACTATCGGCATATTCTAGTTTGATATAGTCGCGTTCATTTCCAACTGCTTTAACACGTTCAATACCTCTAAAAACTCCAATACCATATTCAACATGAACAACATAATCACCAGGATTAAGTTCGATAAATGTATCTATAGCCGCACTTTTTACTTTATGAAGAGATTTGGGAACATAACGCCGTCTGCCAAAAATTTCGTTCTCTTGTATTATAAGAAGTTTTATATCAGGAATTGAAAATCCTTCAGAAACAGATTCTGGAAGAACTGTAACAGGATTCAAATATTTATAAGAGGTATTTTCGTCCGTTTGTTCTATACCGGTATAGTCTTTTAATATCTGTTTTATACGAAAAGACTGATTTTCCCCATTTGCAAAAATAAAAATTTTCCAGTCATCTTTTTGTAGTTTTTCAAGTTCATCTTTTAGAAAATTTATATTACCAAAAAAACTTCGTGCTGGTTCACACGCAAAAACAATATCTGACGTAGTACCAGAATCAACTTTCTGAACATTAGTATCAGAAAGTTGTGAAAGTGTACGAAAAAATACACACTTTGAGAAGGCTCCTACCGCCGTATGAAATTTCATTATCATTTCATACGGCGGTAGTACTGGAAGTTCAATACGTGAACGTCGGTACATTCCACCATATTCACGCATAATACTTTCTTCTGCATTTATCAGGCGGTCATAATCAAAAAAGAAAATCGTTGACTTGGGACTTACATAGTCAGCAATAGAATACTTTCTATCCCAAAGAATTGGATAAAACAGTTCTTCACCTTCCGTTTCTTTCTCTGTTTCAAGTTCCACAAGCATCTCAGTAAGTTTTTCTTTTGCCGTCTTGGTAAATGGCAAATGTACGTCGCTATCAACAAGATTTTTTGCTTCATCATCGTCGGATACAGATGTTGACTCATATCTCGTCAATTTTTTTCGCAGAAAATCTGTAAGTGATGTATCCCATATCACTTCTTTCATAGGTACCACAAGAAAATTATCAATGGACCCTATCGTACTCTGAGTTTCTGAATTAAAATATTTTATATTCTCAATAGTATCAAAGTCAAAAATAATCCGCGCAGGAAAATCGTTCCCTGGTGAAAAAATATCAAGCACTTCACCACGCAGGCTGAATTCACCTCGAACAGAAACACGGGGAACACGAATATAACCAATAGTCGTTAGTTTTTCAGCTGTCTTTATAGTGTTAATCTGCTGCCCTTTTTCAAGACTAAATGTATGACTGCGAATGTGTTCAGGAGGTGGTAAAGGAGACTGAAATACACGCTGAGTCAGAATAAAAATGCGAAGTTTCTTTCTGAGTGTTCCATTTATATTAGTAGCTGCAAGTTTTGCAAGAGCTGCCGCACGAGTACCGAAAACAGAAGATCCTTTAGCGGCTGGTCGATAAGGTACCATTCCCCACCATGGAAGAATAATTGTTTCGGCTTCAGGAAAAATTGTTGCTAAATCTGAAGCAAGCCTGTCTGCTTCAGATTCGTCAGGAACGACAATTAAAGTATCGTATGCATGCGAATCGAACGCACGATTTTTTTCTTGAGGCTTCTTTTTATTACCTGCTGTATTATATTGATATGATAAAAAAGCACGCTGCGCTGCCTGTTCGCAGTATTCTGCGGTAAAATAGCTGTACATAGATCCCTGTAAACCTCGTACAATTACAGGAAATGTACAAGAAGTGTTTGTAAGTGTTTCAATACCATTTTTCACGTCCGTCCAGGTACGAATAAATGTTTTAATAGAATTTACTGATAATATATTCATCAATTTGTCCGATAATAAAAGAAAGGTGTTGTTTTAAACATATATATACCTTTATATACCTTGCTGGAGAACGACTTTGAAACAAAAAATTTTTTTAATTATAGCATTTTTAGCATTGTTTGGACAGACTTTTTATGCACAAACAGAAAATACGGATTCTTACAATACTGTGTCAGTCTCAATAAAGTTTTATGACAAGACAATGTATTATCCCTACAGTACCGACACCAATCCTGTTTTTATTCATATCTCAATAAAAAACAATGGGACAGATACGTTACGCTTTAAACTTGCCGACGATCGTATGTTTAGTGTAGATTTTAATGCATACACAATAAAAAATACACAACTCGAACAAACTGAATCGCTCATAAGAAAACGTACAACAAATCAGACTGTTTATTTTCGTGAAATTTCACTTGAATCCGGAGAGGAATATTCATTCGTTGAAAACATCAAGGATTATCTTGATATCTGTGAACCATCAATTTATTATATTGAACTCAGTTTCTACCCTGAGTTATATAAATCAAAAAATATTAAAATTACATCTAATCGTCTCACTCTTGAAGTACGCCCTTCTCCATCAGTTGCTTCATCTTCAATAATTCCTATCAAAGTAAACACAGCGGAAATTCTAAAACCTGAAGAAATTTCTCCGGACAAAGTTGTCGAACAGACTATTATTGCAAGACAAAAATCATTGTGGGATCAGTATTTTTTGTATATGGATATCGAATCCATGATTGAACGAACTCCTTCAGCAAAACGAAAATTTCGAAGCGTTTCTGCGGATGAACGTCAGCAGATGATCGAAGCGTATAAATCAGATCTTATGGAATCCCGTATAGACGGTGACATAGTTGCTATACCTGAAAAATTTCAGATTGAAAAAACAGTCTATTCGCAAACAGAAGGTACGGTTCTTGTTACAGAATGGTTCAATAACCGTACATACTATGAAAAGAAAAGTTATACATATAAAGTCCGTCAGCGTGATGGAATCTGGCAGATCTATGATTATACTGTTGTTAATCTGGGGACGGAATGAAAGCTGTTATTATTTCGGATGATGATGAAGTTATTAAAAAAATTAATAATACACTTATTATTCATGGTTTTGACACAATAATATACCGTTGGCTGCTTAAGGCTCTTGATAATGTCGAAGAAATATGTCCTGATATTGTTGTTATTAGTACCTGTGATTACCCAAGACACTGGAAAACATTTTCACAGTTCGTTAAGTGCGGCATAAGCGGTAATGTGCCACAGATAATTCTTTATACACCAGATTTTTTTCCTGTAACAGAAGTAGAAAAGGCTTCTACTCTTGGAATAAAAGGAACATTCTCATCTATAGATAAATCAGGAATGGAAAAATTTGTTTCATTATTAAATATTATTACGCAACAGTCCCCAAAGAAGGAAGAGAATGCAGTAACTGTAATGAATCCAGAAAAAAAAATATATTATCTAATTTTTACACATCCAAAAACAGCTGCTTTTATTACAGGTACAGTTATTTCATATAAAAATGATCAAATTGAATTCAAACCTGACATTCCGCTTCTTGTACAAAAATTAACCGCTGGTGATCATATACAAGAAGTATCGTTTAGAAATGGTAATAATTATTCATACTGTACGGCTGATATAGTGAGTACAGGAAAAATGATTATGTTAAGACTTGGTATATCCATATGAAAACGAAAAAACAACATGCAAAATTTTTTTGTGAAAACTGTGGTATGGAAGTTCCGGAGAATGCACGTATATGTAAATACTGCGGCCGTTTTTTTTCATCTGTCCGTTGTCCTCAGTGTGGCGCATCAGGTCCTGCTTCGATGTTTGATAAGGGGTGTCCAAATTGCGGTTATGCTATGAATAACATACAGACTATTTCATATACAGCTCGTAATGGTAAAACCAACAGAAAATTTTTTTCATTATCAAAAAAAAGAAAACTAAAACATGCATTCAAGATATCTATGAATAAAAAAACATCTATATTAAAAAGTGACAATTCACTTCCTGCATGGATATACATTGTTACTACATGTATTTTTGCAGCAGTAATAGCAGCAGTATATAGTTGCATAAAATAACGATGTCTTTCAGAGAAGTTTCACAGGGCAAACGCATTATAATTTAAAATAGGCTGTTTTAAACAGCCTAGAGTTATTGTCAATTGTTGTGGATAGAAAAGTTTCGATCATGCAGCCTTTTCCACCAAAACAACATTTATAAATGGTTTGTTTTCAATGATGAGCTTCAGGAGTTCAAATCCCTTACGCCGCCTATATCGTTTCCGGAATGTGTCAATATAGTTGACGTGTTTTTTTATATATTTCATGCAACATTCTTCTTCACAGGATTCAATACTTCGGCAACCCGGATTTCATATTTACGGGCAGCACGTTTTCCTCACCGTTCCGGATGAGCAGCACGGGCATTCTGAATTACTATATTTCTGTTATTGAATATCGAAATATATTCACCGGTACGTTTCTGCATCGGTGTTATGTACTGAAGGCCTGAGTGCATATGCCTGTTATTATACCAGTCGATGAAATCTGCGAACCACGTACGTGCATGATCAAGGCTTGTGAAGAACTTCGGATATTCCGTCCTGTATTTGAGCGTCCTGAAGAATGATTCTATGTACGGGTTGTCGTCACTTACTCTCGGACGTGAGAAACTCGGAACAATTCCGAGCGTGTAATAAAAAGCGACAAGTGTAATTCCCTTCATCGGTTCTCCGTTATCAGAATGTACAAAATCAGGATGGGCATGTTCCTTTTCACACGCCGCTTTGAACAATTCTTTTGCATGCTCATCCGATTCATTTTCAAATATCATCCAGCCAACGACTGAACGGTCGAACAGGTCTTCGATTACATACGCGTAATGATAGATCCCCTTTACGTCAGTCTTGAGCCATGTTATGTCCCACATCCATACTTTGTTCTTTTCTGTCGCCGTAAGTTCGTCGGGTTTTTTCTTTGACGTTCCTCCACGGCATTCACTGCGGTGCTCAAGTGCTTTATGCTCCCGCAGTATCCTGTAAAACGTACTTTCACTTGCAAGATATATTCCTTTATCAAGCAATGAATTATATATCTCATGAGGATTCATGTCTTTGTATTCGTCACTGCATGTGGTTTTATAAATATATTCCCGTTCGGCTTTTGTGAATGCCCGCGGTACTTTCTTTTCTGCTCCTTTGCGTCTGTCATCTATACCGGATTTATTCCACCGCTGAATGGTACGTGAAGATACTCCGATATATCTGCACAGTGTTTCAAGCCGTACGATTCCGAGGACAACATAGAAATTCACAAAAGTGAGAATCTCCTGCTTGTCCTCTCTGCTCATTATTCGTCCCCGTCCGTAATCCCATGGTTCCTGTCGAGCTTTTTTTTTAATGCATAGATGGCTGCCGTCTCTGCCAGCGCATCATTCTTTCTTTGAAGTTCTCTGTCTTTCGCTTTGAGCTGTTTTTCAAGTTCTTTTATTTTTCCTTCTTTTTCATCGGCTCTGTCTGTCATAATTGATGATATCTCCTGTCGGAACAGAGGCAGATGTTCGCTGTGCAGTCCTTTTTGCCTCAGCCATTCGCCTTTGTTTTCTTCCGGTACGTTCTGGTATTCCAGCAGAAGATCAAGTTTCTCTTTCATGCTCCGTTCTCCTGCCGGATTGTCTTCGTCCTGTTCTATTTCAAGTTTACCGTCTTTCAGCTTTGCCATCCAGCTGTTGATTGTTATCGCTGAAATCCCTGCTTCTTTTGCTACTGAGTACACGCTCCTGTTTGACGGTGGCAGTACCTTTTTCAGAATTGAATTTCTAAAACTTTTACTGTATTTCATAGATTGTTGCCCCTCCTACTGGGCGACATCTATATTGACACAGAGGGGTATTCCCTGTCTGCAGGCGTTTACCCCGATACATGATGCAAGCCATGTTTTACCGCTGCCTGTGCTTCCGGTAATAATGACATTTCTGTTTTCTCTGATAAAATTACATGTTGAAAGATTCTGCACAGCAATATATGCGAGCTGACGTTCTGCGCCCGTGTACAGATTCTGAGGACATGCATCTGTCAGCAGAATGCCGGATTTTTTTATCAGACGTTTTATTCCTGCATCTTTTCTGCCGCTATATTCTTCATCGACAAGCATCCTGAAGCGGTCTTCAAACGGAATGGTGTCCATTGTTATATTGCCGTTCTGCCGTGCATACTCCTTTGCCATCCGTGAAAGATTCATTTCTCTGAGCTTGCGATCTGTCTCACTGTTGATCATATTCAAAACATCTCCTTTCCGGAAAGTTCCGAATATCTGCTTATGAAACCGTCATCTGTATTTTCTGCAGTTTTATTTTTATCTGACTGTGAGTACTGTTTTTTGCTTTTTTCTGCAGCAGCTTCGAGAATACCTTTTATATTCGTATATGAAGCGTTCAGTGAATTCTCAAAAAGTTTTTCGCATGCGGTTTCCAGGTTATTACGACCGTATTTCTTTTCAAGATTGAGAACCGCCATGCATGATGAATATGTCTGCTGAATCACAGGCTTCGATGTGAGGATATAACGTATTGCCCGCGAAGTGCATGGGTCTGCAACTGAAGCCCATGCGATGAACCGTTTTTCATTCCATTTCTGCGCAGCATCCTGCTGCTCCTTCGGCATGTGTTCAGGTAACGTACTGTAACGCATGTATTTACTGTAGTTTCGCGGATGAGAGGCAATTCTTTCGCTGCCGCAGTAGATTTCTACGGCTGTCAGCGTCTGTTTGATATTCACCTTCATGCCTGTGTACCGGAACGGAACCGAATATTGATACTCGCCGATCTTTACGTGATAATTATAGGCGACGGTATGATTATCAAACCATTCCGCGATCTCATACGGGCGGACAGGAAGACTCAGAAGGACGGCAGCTTCGGCCTTCTCCAGCAACTCTTTCCTGCTGCCCGTTCTTTTTTCGAAAGCTGCTTCGTTAAGCTGTGCTGTCAGCTCGAAGATTTTTCTGTTGATTTCTTCCAGCGAGAAAAACTGAATGTTCCGGCAGCGTGCAATGATGTTGTTTGAAATTATTCCGACCGTGTCCTCCACGTCAGGTTTCATTTTAAGTTTTCGCACGCCGGCAGCTGAAAGTACGGTTCCGTAGTACCGTGCAAGGTCAAGATAACCCTGCGTGAATTTCGTTTCGCCGTGAGAATGGCTTACGACTCCGGTTTTGAGATTGTCGCATATGATGAATTGCGTGACACCTCCGAATGCCTTGAACATGCGGATATGAGCAGCAAGCCAGCTTGCCATATTCATTGAACTGAATGCTTCGACATATATGAATATGCTGAATGAAAGACAGCTTACAAAAAGATAAGCTTTGTGCTTTCCTCCGGTCCATTCATCCTGCCAGTACATTACTGTTCCCGCCCAGTCGACTTCGCATGATTCTCCCGGTTTCCTGATGACAGCACCGGAAACAGCAGGGTGACTTTTTGTAAATGACTGATAGTGGCGGCAAAACTGCGAGTATGTAAGCACGCTGTGTTTAGATGCACGCTTTGCTTCACAGTCTTCTTCCCAGAGAATCTTCAGTGTAAGATTTTTATCGGCGGCAAGACTGCTGCTGATGTTATCACAGCTGATGTTAAACTTAGTCTTGTATACGCGTCCCGGGAAAAGCATTCCGCGCAGCGCCTCATCGCTTATGCTGTCAGCAACAGGCAGTGGCAGTTTTTGTTCTTCTGCTCTTCTGATGGTTATTGTGACTGTGTTTCTCGAACACTTCAACGTCTGTGCGATTTTCTTGCCATTCATTTTATTGAAATGCAGCAATAGAATATCGCGGTAATTCGGTATGGCCATTGACCAACCTTCCATTAGAATAAGATTTGATACTTTCGTACCACTTCTCATTCTAATGGAAGGTGCTCATACCATATGCGACAGACTGCTCATACGATGGGCGAATATCCAAAAACAGACTGAACCCGCAGGAGTATCTGCGCTGTGTATTTGAACGTGCTCCTTTATGTACAAATGACTACGACTGGCAGAGGCTCATGCCATGGAATATTCAGATTGTACCCTTCGTTGACCGCGGCGTGTGGATTAATTGAAGGTTACGATAAAAAAGATTGCCTGTGGATTTCGTAATCGGGAACGTTTCAATAATGCCATTCTTTTTCATTTAGGCGACCTTGATCTTATGACTCTTCCCTCTCGATAGCCGGAAGTGCCTTATTTTTTTCTTTATTGCCAGATAATATTACGGATTATAGACTTTAATTAGTACCTAACTTATCTTGAACACTAGTGAATTCTTTTCACTAGTGTTCAAGATAAGTTCATAAGCCTAACTCCATTTGAGCAGAATCAATAATTTCATTCGAAACGATATCGGGAGGAGCACCGGCAAGACACCGCATCAGACCGCAATGCTGAAACAGCACAACAGACTGTTCTGAAATAAAGTGTGTAAAACACACTTAGACGCGCAGCCGCTCAAACGGCGAAGCATCATGAAGAGCAGATATACGATCATAGCAATCCATATCTGAGTCTTCACAGCGTTTTCAGATATTCCGTAAAAACGCTGTATTTTCAGATTCTGCTTTATTGTCTTGAAGAACAGTTCAATCTGCCAGCGTTTCCTTATAGCCTTATAGATAGAAGATATTTTTGCAGCACTGCAGCTGCGCATATTTGTGAGAAGCACGATACTCTTTCCCGTTTTTTTATCGACCGAGCCTATTCTTCTAAGTTTGCAGGGACATTTCTTTTCTGAAACAAGTCCAGTGAATCTGATTATCTGGTCCAATGTTATGCATCTGCTGTATGTCTTACGTCTCTTAACTACCTTGTAATCTGCATTATCTTTAAGTCTCGTAACGAAATAGATACCTTGTTCGCAAAATTTGGCAAACTGCCTGTAATTATTGTAGCCTTTGTCGAATGTAACAATGTCGCCGGTCTTCAGTCCCATCTTTTCAAGTGTGCTGTTCTCATGCTCTTCTGCATTTGTGACGAAAAGATATTCCGGGATTGATTCACCGACATCATACTTCACGTGTATCTTCACTCCGCTCTTGGTGGATCGGAATCTTGCCCCAGGGAAAATCGTGCATGCACAGCCCGATCGTTGTGGCGTCCATTGCATAAAGCTTCTGTTCTGCTGATTTTTTTGCTTCTCTGTCGAGCCTTGAAAGAAGACTGTAATATAATGCTTCATATATGTAAGCGTCAATTAATCCACACCCCACGGTCAATAAAGGGAGTAAGCTGAATATTCCACGGCATGAGGTTCTGCCAGTCGTCTTTAGTACAGCAGAACGGAGCACGTTCAAATACACAGCGCAGATACTCCTGCGGATTCAGTCCGTTTTCCTTCGCGCTTTCAATCAGCGAATACAGCAGGCACGATGAACGGGCGCCATCAGGACTTCCTGAAAACAGCCAGTTTTTTCTTCCGAGT